>DASVHT010000147.1:0-11235 GCA_036382455.1 Dermatophilaceae bacterium | reverse complement strand
CGGTGGGACTTGCGGGCCAACCGCGCCGGGTCTTCACCTACGACAACTTGCTGGCGACGGGGAACTTCGTCTCGACCATGGGCGCCTATGCCATCGGGATCGGAATGCTCTTCCTGCTGTACGCGGTGATCAGCTCCTGGCGGCACGGTGTGCTCGCTCCGTCCAACCCGTGGGGCAGCAAGACGTTGGAGTGGACGGTGCCCAACCCCATTCCGTTGGAGAACTTCGAGGTGCTTCCGGTCGTGACCTCCGATGCCTACGGCTATGGCGAGGAACCGTACGCGCCCGTCGAGGAGCCACAACCGCAGCCTGAGCTCGAACCGGTGAGCGTCGGCGCTACCGCCGATGTGGACAGCACTGAAGGAGCGCAGCCATGAGCACCACGACAGCTCCAGGGACGCCGATTCATCGCGAGGACGTCGACGTCGTCGGACGGCGCTGGCGGATGGGGGTCGGGTTCATCATCGTGGCGGACGCGTCGTTCGTCGCCGCCATGCTGTTCAGCTACCGGTACCTTCGGGGTCTCAACACCGAGGGCCGCTGGCTGGCGCACGGGTCGGCAACCGCGCCCATCTGGGGCGCCTGGCTGCTCGCAGCTGGACTGATCCTCAGTGCCGTGGTGTTCCGCTGGGGCGAGAAAGGCATTCGCGGCGGCGACAGAGCCCGGCTCGTCCTGGCCAGCGGTGTCGGCGTGGTCCTTCTGGTTCTGGTCGCTGTCGGGCAGGTCGTCCAGATCGCCGGCTTCCCCTTCGCAATGGCTGCAAGCGCGTACGCGTCGTCGATGTATCTCCTGGCGGGGGCCAATCTCTTCCACCTGGTTCTGACGCTGTTCCTGGGTCTGGCCATGTGGAACCGCGCCCGTGTGGGCAAGTACTCGGCCACCGAGAACTGGCAGGTCGGGATCGTTTCGCTGTGGTGGGCCTGGGTCGCCCTCGCAGCGGTGCTCAGCGCCGTCACCACATCCTTCATCACCAGTCCCACGGTCGGTGGCTGACCCGCCCGGGCGACGTCGTACGCATTAGCCCTGCGTGATCAGTTCTGGGGCACCGTCGGATTACCGATAGTTGCGACCCAGCCAGGTAGCGCCACCGGGGAGAACGCGGCGCCGTCACCGCGCACGACCCACAGGGCGGCCCCCTTCGCCGTGGCCGTGGTGGCGAAACCTACGTGACTTCCTGTGGGCGCAAGGTCAGTGACACCGGCAGGAGCGACGCCGTTGTCGGTCCATGTCACCCCGGCGTCCGCGGAGGAGTACATGTTGTCGCCGCCAGCTGCCCCGCCGAGCATCCACACCTCCTGGCCGTGACAACCCCACGCGGGTGGTCCCAGCGGAACTGTCAGGGGAGCACCGGTCGCCCAGGTGGCGCCTGCGTCCACGCTGGCGGCGATGGACATGGTCCCGCCCGCGTGCACGACCGGCAGCGTCCACGTCTGGCCGGCCCCGCACGGAGCCAACGCCGCGACCGCGTCCGAGCCGAGACCGACCACGGCGTCCCAGGTCAAGCCGGAGTCGGTGGTGGTGAATGCCACCGGCGTACCAGCAGGTCCGTGGCCGGTCAGCCAGCCCCGACCGCCCACGCTCCAGCTGAGCGCATCGAGGCGAAGCTGCCCGCCGGGCACCAGCCGTGAGGCGCTGGTCAGCACCCCCCAGCCGGTCTGACCCTCTGCGACAACAGTGCCGCCGCCCTCGCTCAAGACGGCGGTGACACCGCGAGGACCGAAACTGACGGACTCTCGAGCGAGCGTGAGACCACCCGGCAGCTGTCCAGGACTCCAGCTCTTGCCGGAGCTGGTACTGCGCAGGAGCGGGGAGACCACGAGCCGGTCGAACGGCAGGGCGGCCACCACCAGCTCACGAGAGCTGGCCGCCATGGTCAGCCCCCCGCCGGTGGGCACGGCGACAGGAGTGATGTTGATGACGTGCCGCCAACCATCCACCGTGCGCAGCACCAGGAACGCACCCCCGCTGGGCCACACGGCATCGCCGGAGCGGCCGTCACGCATCAGCAGCCAGGGTGACGCAGCGGGCAGCGGCGCCCCCGTGGCCGTGGCAAGCTGCTGCGCCCTGTCAGTGGCGGACAAGGGCGACACCGGTGCGGACGGGGACGGCGTACAGGCCGACAACAACAGAAGCACGCTGGCGAGCGCGAGTGTGCGTGCCCGATACTGTCCGCGGTGACCTCGGGGACGGTGAGGGCAGGTCGCCCAGGCCGGGGTCATGCCAGCAGCCTCCGGATCTCTTGCTGGATCAGAGTTGAGTAGCCCTGGGACAGCTCCGGGTTCGCTCCGTCGCCGAGGTACGCCACCATCGTCCCGTCGGGTGAGATGAAGTAGATGCCCTCGCCATGGGCGATCATGCCGACCGTTGGGACCTGAACGACGATGCCGTATGCCGCGAGCACGTCCCCCAGCTGCGCGGCCGGTCCGACCAGGAAGTGCCAGTTGGGCAGGTCAAGAAGGCCATGGGATCTGGTGAAGGCCTGGACATCCTCGACGCGGTGGAAGACCGGGTTGGTGTCGATCGCCACGATCTGCACCTTCTCAGCCAGCGGACCCAGTGCGCGTTCTGCAGCCGCGATCTGGTTGGCGATGATCGGGCAGTCATCGCTGCAGACCGGGTCGAGGAATGTGACCAGCGTGAGGGTGCCGCGCAGCCGTGACATCGACACCGTGGTGCCCGTCTGGTCCGTCAGCGTGAACTCCGGGGCCGGCCGGTGGGGCAGGGCGATGACGCCGCCACTGCTGTCGGCCACGACCGCTGATGCGTCGGGGGGCCCGAGCAGCGTGCCCAGCAGGAACAGCGGCACCACCAGCCCCGCGCCAACCCCCACCGTGGTGAGGCCGGCTCGCAGGGGCGGGCGGCGTTCGAGGGGGACGAGGCGCTCGACGGGGACCGGGTGCTCGAGGCCCCGTCCGCTTGGCGCGGCGCGAGACGGCCACCTCGCCCAGCCCGACGCGAGCACGACAGCCAGCGGCAGAGCCGTGTTGGGGTCGGTTGCGAGCCCACCAAAGACCCCAAAGTCCTGGGCCAGCCACCAGGTGGCGAGGCACATGGTGATCCCAGCAACGACGAAGGTGGACGCTGACGAGACGAGCAAACCGATGCCGACCGTGACCAGAATGATCACGATCGCGGCATTGATCGCGACAGGCTGGCTCTGCGCCAGATGCGACGCGACGGTGATCGGCGCCAGGAAGACGGTCGGCTGGCTGACGTGCGCGCCCATCTCGAACGGTACGGACAGCCCTCGCCCCGACCAGTTGCCCTCCCACGGAAGGGTCTGCACCGCAGCCGCGGCGAGCATCCACACCCCCGCCGCTCGTCGGGCCAGCCTCTCGGCGTTGCCACTGCTCCATCGATCCCACCGGACCAGCAGCAGCGCGGCCGCCATGACGTAGACCAAGATGGCGCCGGGCGCACCGCTGAGCCAAGATACCCCCGTGGCAAACAGGCCACCGAAGAACTCACCGCCGACCCACACGACAGCGCTCCAGAACATGCTGGCCCACAGTGCTGATCGTGCGAGCAGACCCCGACCCCCGAGCAGCACGAGCAGCCCGAGGCCCAGTTCGATGCTCACTGTGACCGCGTCGGCTGCCACCGGGTGGTGCGTCCAGGCCAGGGCGAACGGTTGGACGAGATCGACCAACCAGCCCGGGCTGGTGATGATCCCCGGTGTCAGAGTGTGGGCGACGAAGCCAGCTGGCATGGCTGGTTGTGCCTGCAGCAGGCCGTCCACCAGCCACAGCAGTCCGAGCCCGATGCGTAGGAACCGCCGGGCTGGCGGCTCGACCTCCTTATCCGTCCGTGAACGAGCCAGCGGCGGCAGCCCCCGCAATGCGCGACGCCTTTGCCACCACCACACGGCGCCGCCGGTCAGCAGCCCAGCGCCGACCAACCACAGCAAGATGTGCAGGAGCAACGTGGCCAGCTGAGGGAACATGTCTGTGAGTACGTCGCCCGACATCAGCGCCCCCCGTGGCGTCGGCCGTGGCGCTGGCCGTGGCGCTGGCCGTGGCGCTGGCCGTTGCGTCTGCCGTTCGTCACGGTGACGACTGCATCGTGCACGGTCGCCTCCGTATCAGCCGGCCACTTCGCCCGTCGGGCGCCATATTCGCCAAGTCGCGCCGGCGATGGTGCGCAATGCTAACGCGGCACGCGTGACCGGGGAGCTTGTTTCTCCTACTGTCTCTCACATCGTGGTTCATTGATCTGACTGATCGAAGGAGGCTGGGTGTCCGTCTCCAACTCCGCTTGGGACCTTGTGATGTCCGGTCCGCTGGTGCTGGCGGCGCCCGTAGCCGTAGCTGCTGGCGCTCTCTCGTTCTTCTCCCCATGTTGTCTACCGCTCTTGCCGGGATACCTGTCGTTCGTGACCGGCAGCCTCGGGGCGGGCGCCGTGCGTTCGGGACCGCTCGGGCGGAGCCGCAGCACCTTGGTCGGTGCCGCTCTGTTCGTGCTCGGATTCGCCGCGGTGTTCACCAGCTACGGAGCTGCATTCGGTGGGTTGGGCGCTTTGCTGCAGTCGCACCAGCAGACGCTGACACGGGTCTTGGGGGGCTTCACGATCGTGCTGGGTCTGTTGTTCGCCGGGGCGCTGGCGAGGTTTTCGTGGGCCAACCGCAGCCTGAAGTTGCCCTGGCGCCCGCCGACTGGTGTGGTAGGCGCGCCGCTGTTGGGCATCCTGTTCGGACTGGGATGGACCCCCTGCCTCGGTCCGACCCTGGCGGCGGTTCTGACCTTGGCCACGACGACCGGAGGCGCGTGGCGCGGCGCCGCGCTGGCATTCGTGTACAGCCTGGGCCTCGGCATCCCGTTCCTGGTGGCCGCCGCATCGGCGGACCGGGCAATGGCAGCCTTCGACTGGCCGCGCCGACACGCAGCAGCACTGATGCGACTGGGCGGGCTGATGCTCGTGCTCGTCGGGGTGCTGCAGGTTTCGGGTGCCTGGGGCGCCATGATCGCCCGCATGCAGGGCCTGATCAGCGGGTTTCAGCTCCTGCTCTGAAGCCGAACCTGAATGCCGGGGTATCGTTCACAAACTGTGGACACCTCCGTGGCAGGACGACCCAACACCCGGCTGCACCCCGTGAGCAGGTGGTTGTCTGGTATCGCGATCAGCAGTGCCGTTGCGGCCTACGGCCTGATCATCTTCGGCAGTCACGTCCGGGTGAGCGACTCGGGCATGGGGTGCCCGGACTGGCCCCTGTGCGACGGCAACGTCGGACCGCTCCAGGAGTTTCACGCCCTCATGGAGCAGACGCACCGCTACTTGGCCGCCGTGGTTACGGTCCTGGTGCTCGCCACCGCCCTGCTCGCCCTGCGGGCCCGGACCCGGCCCGCGGCGATCCGCCCAGCGCTCTTCACTGTCGGGGTCATCGTGGTGCAGATCGCGCTTGGCGCACTGACGGTGATCGCCGGCAACGGCGCGCCGACGGTGGCTGCGCATCTGCTCGCTGGACTAGCGCTGCTCGGTGGTGCCACGGTCACTGCGGTCTGCACCCTGGTTCCCGTACGCGCCACCACCGGCCGCCGGTTGGGACGGGTCGGCTGGACGGCCATCAACGCAGCAGGCGTGCTGTTCGTCTCCGGTTCGCTGGTGGTCAACGCTGAGGCCGAGAAGGCGTGCGCGAGCTTCCCGCTCTGTCCGCCCGACCAGCCCGGCGCGTTGGTCGCGCTGCACCTGCTCCACCGCAGCATCGCCGTGCTGGCGGGGATCGCACTGCTCACCTTCGCGATGCACACCTGGCGGCGCTGGTCTTGCCTGCGCGGAGCCCGTCCGCTGGCCGCAACGCTGGTCGCCCTCGTCGTAGCCACCGCTGCCCTTGGCATCGTGAGCGCCCTACTGAAGGCGCCGCCGGGCTGGCAGGACCTGCACCTGGCCGGTGCAGCCGCCGTGCTCGCGGTCTCTGTGGCGCTGGCGGCTCTGGGCTGGCTGACAAGTGCGGACAACTCAGGCGAGGGGCCAGGGGTCGACCGGTCGATGCCGGCGCAGCCGGCGGCATCCACCGAGGCGCAGCGGTAGCGCGCTTGCACCGGCCGGTTCCACGGTCCCGTCCCGGGTCAGGTCGCCAGCCCGGACAGCGGGATGCGGAGGTTTCGACCGACGTTGACGCCGAATGAAGCGAGTGGCCGTCTGCCCAGTGCTGGCCATCACGACCCAGTGCTCAGTTCAATGGGCTTCACCCCTTGTCCGCGGTCGGTGATCTTGATGCTTTTGGGGTGCCAACATGGTGCGCACTACCGGACGAACGATGCTGACATCGACTCACGCTGCCGCACCGTCGAAGGGTTGCCGCCTGCCCCTGGCAACTGCCACAGAGAGGGAGCTAGGTGCGCTTCATTCGTTCCCGAACGGTCATGAGCACTGGCTTGACCTACGATGGCTGACTTGAGCGGTCCAGCGTCCTTGTTGAGGGAACTGTGCAGAGATTTGGGAGTGTCGGGCTGGCCGTAGGCGCGGGGCTGGTCGCTGTGCTGAGCGCATGCTCGTTGAGCACTTCTCTTAGCCCGTCAACGGGTTCGTCGCCGTCCGCTTCGGCGTTGGCAACTCCGACGTCTGGCACGGCATTTGATAAGGCGCCTAGCCCAACGGTCGCAGCGTTGCCGTTCGTGAATCAGGACGGCCAGACAGTTACGTTGGACTCGTTCAAGGGGCAGACCGTTGTCTTGACCGACTTCTTGTCCTTGTGCCAGGAGGTCTGTCCGCTAACTGCCGGGAACTTTGGGCAGATCGCCGAGAAGGTGAAGATGGCGGGGGCCTCCAGCAAGATCACCCTGCTTGAAGTCACCGTTGATCCGGCCAGGGATACCACGGCCCGGTTGAAGGCCTACAGCAGAAACCTTGGCGCTCCCGTGAACTGGCAGTTCTGGACCGGCTCTCCGGCGAATATTGCTGCACTATGGAAGGAGATGGGGGTGTTCTACGAGAAGGTTGGCGAGGATCCGGGTATCCATCCCATCGACTGGTGGACCGGGAAGGGTCTTACCTACGACGTGGACCACCAGGATGTGGTGTTTGTGATTGGAGCGGATGGGCACGAAAAGTGGCTGATCCAGGGCAACCCGAACCTGCAAGGGGGGTCCGTTCCTCCATCCTTGGTGCACTTCCTTAACGCGAACGGTCAAGCCAACCTGGCCTCACCCGGGGCCCAATCCTGGACTTCTCGCGACGTGACAGCCGCCCTCACCTATGTAACGGGACAGCAGATCGGCTAACGCCCGTGCCATGTGGGCCAGTTGCTCTGTCCTACTGGTGAGGTCGAGTGCCTGAGTGGGTCAGGCTGCGCCGGTAGCGTTCACCAAGGAATTGTCGACCTCGACCATGATCACCGTGGGCGCGGTGACACCGACTCCAGGGATCTCATCCAGACGGGTCACTGGATCGATCCTCTGCAATGGCACTTGGTCTCACGTTCGGGTCTGCCATGGGTCTGCTCCGCCATCCGGCCGGTGAACTGTCGGCCGAGAGCCTGAACCAGCTCAACGAGCTGCCGCTGCTGGCCACGACGCACAATCACCGCGTCGACGCTCGAGGTTCGTCCCATCCGGCGGTCAGTCCTCCTGAAGCAGCTCGCTGACCAGGGTTTTGATCTCCCCACCTGTCACAGGTCCGATCACCCGCGCCGCCATCCGGCTGTGCCGATCCAGGATCAGCGTGCTGGGGATCCCCTTCTGGGGCAACAGGGGGAGCTGCCGGAGGAGGGCTCCGTCGGAATCGACCAGCTGCGGGTACGTCACTCCTGCCGTTGCGACGAACTGTGTGGCCGCGGTGGTGGTGTCCGTCTCGTCGATACCGATGAAGCGGACCTTCTGTGTCGCCAGCTGGCGATCCAGGCGAGCAAGCACTGGGGACTCATCCCGGCATGGTGCGCACCACGATGCCCAGATGTTGAGGACGACGACGTTGCCCGCGAGGTCGTCCAGCGCGAACTGCCCGCCCTTGAGCGTCGTACCGCTCAGGTTGGGGGCCATGCGTCGATCACTGATCGCGATGCGGCTGACACCGGGGGACTCGGCCGTTGGAGTGACGTCACCGGTCGACGACGTAGCGGCGCCGGCACAGGCTGCTGGCAGGAGAGCTGCGACCATGAGCGCGGCCATGCGGACGCGAGAGCCTGCTGGGAGTGGCACGACACATCAGGGCCTTTCTGATCCTGGGTGCTGCATGACAAGATGCGGTCTGCGCCTTCGTCAGCAGATAATCCCGGTCGTCGGTTCAGATTCACTGACAAACGGACCGATCGCTGTGCAAAGACCGCTCGCTCTGCCACAATCTTCGCAGGGATCGGAGTGAAATGGTTGATATCGCGAACCACCGTGTTGAGATTGGGCGCAATTCCTCACATTTCGCGGCAACGGTGAGGGCTTACGTGGCTTTGACCAAGCCTCGGATCATCGAGCTTCTCTTGGTCACGACTGTGCCGGCCATGATGCTGGCGGCGCGGGGGCTGCCCTCAATGGGTCTGTTGGTCGCCACCTTGGTGGGGGGCACGTTGGCCGCAGGAAGCGCGAACGCGCTGAACTGCTACTACGACCGTGACATCGATGCCATCATGGTGCGCACGAAGAATCGCCCGCTCAACCATTCCTTGGTCGGTCCTCGTAGCGCCCTCGTCTTCGGCTTCGCCCTCGGTGGGTTGTCCTTGGTGTTGCTGTGGTTGACGACCAACGCCCTCAGTGCCGGGCTCGCGGCAGCGGCGATCGCCTTCTATGTGGTTGTCTACACGAGGCTGCTCAAGCGCCGCACATCCCAGAACATCGTTTGGGGGGGCGCCGCGGGCTGCATGCCGGTGCTGATCGGTTGGACGGCGGTGACCGGCCGGCTGGCCTGGGCGCCAGTGGTGCTGTTCTTGATCGTGTTCTTGTGGACGCCACCGCATTTTTGGGCCCTGGCGATGCAGTTCAAACAGGATTATGCGGCGGCGCGCGTCCCGATGCTCCCCGTCGTGGCGACCGAAGAGGTGGTCACATCCAGGATCGTCATGTACTCCTGGGCGATGGTCGCCACCTCGTTGTTGCTATGGCCAGTAGCTCGGACCGGTCCGTTGTACGCGCTCGCCGCAGCTGTGTTGGGAGCGGTGTTCCTGCGAGAGGCGTACGCACTGCGGCGCCGGGTTCGAGAAGGGTTGTCGGCTCATTCCGGCAGGCTCTTCCACTGGTCGATCACTTATCTGAGCCTTCTCTTTCTGGCGGTCGCCGTCGAGAATATGGTGCCCGCAGGCTGGCGTTGACGGCACTGTTGGGCGGGCCGCCGGGTGGGTCCGCGGCCTGGAGCTTGGCGAGGTATTCCTGCCACGCAACCAGACCGGGGTCGGGTTGCGTGGCAGCTGGTGGGTCGTGCGGTACGACGCGGCGGGGTGGGCTGTCGTGCAGCAGGCGCCACCATATGTAGGTGCCCAAGATGGCGAACAGCGGCCATTCGAAGGCATAGACCCAGGCAACCTGCCGGCCGGCCAAGGCACGGGTGAGCTCGAACCATCCAGCAAACAAGCATGAAGGCACCCCGACGACAAAGGGGAGGTGCAGCCGGGCCAGGGAGGACCATCGCCCTGGTTCGGGGCCCGTGGTCGAAGATCCTGAGGCCGGGGGCTCTCGCCCACCCGGGCAGGGGTCAGGATCAGGCACGGGACCGTCCTAGTAGCTCCGTTGCGTTGACGGCGTCGAGGCGTCGCCCCTTGCGTGCCTCACTGAGCAACCACTCGTGTGCGGCCAGTGCTATCCATCCGGCATCGATTGCCATGCTGCCCGCCCACATGAGGGCACCACCCAGCTGTTGGTCGGCGAGGGGTCCGGGGCCGAAGGGTCGATGTACCTGGGCGTAGAAGGGGTACATCACGAAGGGGGAGGCGTAGATGAAGAAACCGGTCATGGTCTCGGGCACCATCATCAAGGACAGCGACACCATCCGAAGGGCCGGTGACAGTCTGCGGGGTGCGAGGTTCCCTGGCAGCAGCGGATAGAAGTAGAGCAGGGCGGCACCGAGGTACAGCGGGTGCTCCACGAACCGGTGCATGTTCTCGTGCTCGAGCGTGAGTTCGTAGAACGGGGTGAAATGCGTCCCGACGATGACCAGTGCGAGCAGCAGCCAGGTTGTCACCGGATTGGCGAGGGCATACGCCAGCCGGCTTCTCAACACGGGAACCACCCAGCGCCGGCGAAGCCGTGGCGAGCTCACCCGCAGGATCAGCAGCACGGGGGCTCCGAGCACCAGCAGGGGCGCGCAGACCATGACCAGAACGATGTGCTGAACCATGTGCGCCCAGAAGAAGGTGTCATCGAAGGCGCCGATCGGGCCTTGGAGGCTCACCCAGAGCAGGGCTATTCCCGACTGAAAATAGGCACTTTTGCGACCGGACCATGGTGAATCAGGGTGGCGGGCGCTCACGGTCCTCGCACCCCAGGCGTAGAGCACCGCCGCCATGCCCAACGGGGCAGCGAGGGCTGGATCGAAAGTCCACGTGCCGAGGAAGCTCAACCAGTGCAGCACGGTGACAAATGCTAACAGCGCGCGACTTAGGGAGTAAGAAAAATCGTCGATTCAGTTTTGCAGGGGATGTCGCCTGCCATGAGCATGGGACCACCCTGAGCGGTTTTCTGCCAGCTTCATGGGACCACCTGGTTGCCAGTTATGGGACCACCCGGCGCGTCGTGCGGGTTGAGTCCTCGGATCGCTTGTTGGCTTTTCACGTCATGTTCGTCGACGTGGAGGTCAACAGTCGTGGTGTTCAGGGAGGTCAACGTGGTTGAGGTACGTGAGGTCCTGCGGGGCTGGTTGGACGGGGTCGGGCTTCGTACGGTCGCGGCGCGGGCGGGGGTGGATCGTAAGACTGCCCGCCGGTACGTGCAGGCCGCCCAGGAGGCGGGGCTGACCCGTGATGCTGGTCCTTCGGCTTTGGATGATGAGCTGATCGGTGTCGTGGTCGGCGCGGTGCGCCCGGCCCGGCCCAATGGTCACGGTGACTCGTGGGAGACGCTGCTGACTCATCAAGAGCGAATCGCTGCCTGGGTGGGCCAGGACAAGCTGAGCATCGTGAAGATCGAGCAGCTGCTGACCCGACAAGGGGTCAACGTCCCGTACCGGACGTTGCATCGGTTCGCGGTCGCGCGGTGTGGTTTCCGGCCCAAGGACACCACGGTGAGGGTTCTTGATGGTGAGCCTGGGGTGGAGTGTCAGATCGACTTCGCCCAGATGGGTTTCATCCTGGACCCCGAGACCGGTCGGCGGCGCAAGG
>DASVHT010000146.1:0-2998 GCA_036382455.1 Dermatophilaceae bacterium | reverse complement strand
TCGCCAAGAACGGAGACTTCAAGATCGTCAGGGAATGCTCGTTGCCGCGCACCGGTGAGCGCGTCGTCCACCGCATCATCACGGATCCGGCGGTCCTGGATGGCACCGACGAGTGCCTCCGGCTGGTGGAGCGCGCGCCGGGGTGGCACGGAAGCCAAGGTCCGAGCGGCGCCCGATCCGGACCTGATCACGGACTTGGCATGAACATCGCCCTGCTGCTCGATCGTGCCGCGGCCGCGTCACCGGATCGCCCGGCCGTCTATCTTGGTCCGCAACCGCTGCGCAGCTACCGTGAGCTCAGGGACCGCGTGGCCGCCCTTGCCGGAGCGCTGACCGGCCTCGGCTGCGGGGTCGGTGACCGGGTCGCGGTGATGATGGATAACCGTCCGGAGTACCTCGAGGTGCTCTTCGCTGCGTGGTGGGCAGGGCTGGCCGTGGTGCCGGTCAACGCAAAGCTCCATCCGGGCGAAGTCGCCTGGATCCTCCAGGACTCGGGCGCACGGGTTGTCGTGACCGATCGGGCGCACGTCGCCGGACTCCGCGGCGTCCTCGAGGGGGACTTGGCCGAGACGAGGCTTCTGGTCGCTGATTCCGCTCACTATGACGCGTTGGTGTCCGTCGCGACCGGCACGGTTCGCCCCTGCGCGAACGCCAGGGTGACCGACCTCGCATGGCTCTTTTACACCTCGGGTACGACCGGTCGGCCGAAGGGCGTCATGCTCGGGCACCGTCAGCTGCTGGCTATGACACTCAGCTACCATGCGCAGGTTGACGCCGTCGGCGCGGATGACCGCACGGTCTACGCGGCTCCGATGTCCCACGGTGCTGGCATCTACAGCCCCGTCTTCATGCTGCACGGCTCCGGGCACGTGTTCCCGCCCAGCGGCCGGTTCGACGCTGCCGAGATCTGCGACACTGCCTTGGCGCTGGGGAACGTGTCGCTCTTCGCAGCACCCACCATCGTCAACCGGCTCGCCGCCTACATCACCCAGTCCGGTGCGCGTGTCAAGGGCACCACCGCGTTCCGGACGATCGTCCACGGCGGCGGCCCGATGTACGTCGAGGACCTGATCCGTGCGCGCGAAGCCATGGGCGACTGCTTCGTCCAGATCTACGGTCAAGGTGAGTCCCCGATGACCATCACCACACTCAGCCGCGACACCATCGCCGACGACCAGGATCCGCGTTGGCAAAGCCGAATCGCGAGTGTGGGCACGGCCTTTGCGATATGCGACGTCGCCGTGGTCGACGACAGCGGGGAGCCGGTGCCACAGGGGGTGACCGGCGAGATCGTGGTGCGCGGCGACACGGTGATGATGGGCTATTGGCGCAACGAAGACGCCACGGCTTCGACGATCCGCGACGGCTGGCTCTGGACCGGCGACATGGGCAGCCTCGACCACGAGGGCTGCCTCACCCTCAAGGACCGGTCCAAGGACGTCATCATCTCCGGCGGCACCAACATCTACCCGCGGGAGGTGGAGGAGGTGCTGCTCCGGCATGCTGCCGTGACGGAGGTCTCGGTGATCGGGCGCGCCGACCCCGAGTGGGGCGAGTCCGTGATGGCCGTCGTCGTCGTCGACGACGCCTCGGTGGGCGCACAAGAGCTCGATGAGTTCTGCCGGCAGCACATGGCTGGATTCAAGCGTCCCAAGCAGTACCACTTCCTCCCGGCCCTGCCGAAGAACAGCTACGGCAAAGTGCTCAAGACCGACCTGCGCACCACCTACGCAGCACCAACCCCTATACCGGTGGTGGCTGCCCAGCAGCCGGCAGCATCAGAGGACCGGATATGACGACGCAGCAACCGGTATCGATCATCGGCGGCTATCAGAGCGACTTCGCCCGCAACTTCACCAAGGAGTCACTGGAGATCAGCGACCTCGTCAAGGAGACCACAACCGGCACCTTGACGGCAGCCGGCATCTCCACGTCGCAGGTCGAGGTCGTCCACGTCGCCAACGCGATGGGGGAGTTCTACGTCAAGCAAGGCCACCTGGGCTCCATGGTGGCCAGCGTCGTCCCAGACCTCTCCGGCGTTCCCGCGACGCGACATGAGGCGGCATGCGCGTCAGGAAGCGTGGCGGTCATGGCGGCCATGGCCGACCTCGAGTCAGGCCGCTACGACGTCGCCCTCGTGCTCGGTGCCGAGATCGAGCGAAACGTGCCGGGGACAGTCGGAGCGGGCTACCTGGCCTCCGCTGCCTGGGTCGGACACGAAGGGGAGGGGCAGGACTACGCGTGGCCGTTCACGTTCTCCGAGATCGCCGAGGAGTACGACCGACGCTACGGACTCCAGGATGAGCACCTGCGCCGCATCGCCAGCCAGAACATCGCCAACGCCAAGACCAATCCCCAAGCGCAGACCCGCGGTTGGCTGACGCCCCCGGAGTGCTTCAGCGACGACGACGATGCCAACCCGACGGTCGTTGGGCGGGTGCGACGCTACGACTGCAGCCAGGTCACGGACGGCGGGGCCGGCATCGTCTTGGTCTCCGACCGATGGTTGCGTGAGAACCGGGGCACGGTTCGTGGCCCCGTTGCGCGGATCGCCGGCTGGGGACATCGCAGTGCGTCACTGCACCTGCAGGACAAGCTCGATGCCAGCGCCGGCGCTGACTATATTTTCCCACACGTTCGGGACGCGATCTCCGACGCCTTCGGCAGGGCCGGGATCGACAACGTCTTCCAGGTCGACGGCATCGAGACCCACGACTGCTTCACCATCTCGCAGTATCTGGCCATTGACCACTTCGGGATCACCAAACCCGGGTGCAGCGGAGAAGCGGTCGACAGCGGCATCACCCGGCGAGGCGGGGAACTGCCCATTAATCCCAGCGGAGGCCTCATCGGTGGGGGTCACCCGATTGGGGCGACCGGAGTGCGGATGCTGCTCGACGGCTACCTGCAGGTGACTGGGCAGGCAACCGGTTACCAAGTCCAGGGCGCTCGACGCTTTGCGACGCTGAACTTCGGAGGCAGCATGGCGACGGTGGTG
>DASVHT010000145.1:0-4392 GCA_036382455.1 Dermatophilaceae bacterium | reverse complement strand
GCACCCCCGGAGGTGGGTCTCGTGCTAGTACAACATGCTGTCCCAGTGTCGCCCTTGACGGTCGTGGTCGCGATCGATGTGGGCAAGAACGAGTTCGCTGTGTCGGTCACGGACGCCGCCCGTCGCCGGCTGCTGAAGCCGCGGTTGGGTTGTCCGATGACGGCACCGTCGGTCCGTGAGGTGGTCGGCCGGATCAGCCGGTTGTTGCCGACCGGCGCTGTGGTGAAGGTCGGGATCGAGGCCGCTGGTCACTATCACCTGCCGTTGCTGGCTACGGCGGTCTGGCCGACCGGCTGGGAGCTGCTCGAGCTCAACCCCGCCCATGTCACCGAACAGCGCAAGGTGCTCGGGAAGCGGACGATCAAGACTGATGTGATCGACCTGGAAGCGATGACTGAGCTACTCCTGGCCGGCCGCGGGCTGCCGGTTACCGCGACCGAGGCGGTGCTGGTCGAGCTGACGGCTTGGTCGGCGCACCGGACCCGCCGGATCCAGATCCGTAGCGGGCTGAAGAACCAGCTCCTCGGCCAGCTCGACCGGTCTTTCCCGGGACTCACGCTGGCGCTGCCTGATGTGCTCGGCACCAAGGTCGGGCGGTTGGTTGCGGCCGAGTTCGCCGACCCGACCCGGCTGGTCGCGCTGGGCAGTAGCCGACTGATCCGGTTCGGTGCCACCCGTGGGGTGCAGATCCGCAAGCCGATCGCGGACAAGCTCCTGGATGCTGCCCGCGATGCCCTGCCGATGCCGGATGCGGCGATCGCCCGGCAGGTCCTGGCTGCTGACCTTGCGCTGGCCTCCGACCTGGACCGTCAGGTCGCCCAAGCCGAGGTCGAACTCGCTCGGCTGCTGCCGCTGAGTCCGTTCCGAACCCTGACCAGCGTCCCGGGTTGGGCAGTGGTCCGGGCCGGGAACTATGCCGGGGCGCTCGGTGATCCTGCCCGGTTCAGCAACCCGCGGCAGGTCTACCGCAGCGCCGGGCTGAACCCGATCCAGTACGAGTCCGCCGGTAAACGCCACGACACCCGGATCAGCCGGGAAGGCAGCGTCGAGCTGCGCCGGGCTCTGATCGACCTCGGGATGGGTCTGTGGCTCAACGAACCAGCCGCCACCGCACGTGCCGTGGGGCTACGGGCCCGGGGCAAGAAGGGCGGTGTCATCGCCTGCGCGATGGCCCATCGCGCGAACCGGATCGCGTTCGCGATGGTCCGTGACCAGGCCATCTACGACCCGAGCCGCTGGACCTGACCACAGACGGCCCTTCCTCGATCACTGCCGACTACGCCGAAGTGAGGAGCGGTCAACGTGGAGCGCCCGCAGCGCAGCGAGGACGAACGACGTTGACGGCGACGAGCAGCGACGCATCCTCGGGCAGCGAGGAAGAGCCCCCGCTCCAGCACGGACAGGAGGCCACCACTACTCCTTCACAACTCCGGCCGGTCGTGCCACGCTGGGTGGCACGAAGGACCCGGACCAGACGCCGTTTGGGCTATGGCGGACCCGCAAGGGTTACGCCGCTACTAGCTTGGCGCCCGGGTCCTTCGCCATGACGGGCAGCCCGAACGAGGCCAGCTGACCCCACCTGCTTCTGCGGTGAGGTCGCATAAATCAGCGTGGGCGCCCCAGGCGCGACCCCAACCAGCACCACCGGCCAAGATCCTTCCTCAACTCCGCGACGCGAAGCCGATGTCATACGCCCGCTCGACGACTTGACAGGATCTACGGCCAGCTAGTTCCGAAGTTGTTCCGCCCGCTCCGGGGTTGGCTTCACTTCACATCGTGGAGCTCGGCGCTTGTGGGTCCATACCGTCAACGCTTGCGCCCATCCGGCATAGGACAGGCCCGCGATCATGACAGTGGGCAGCACGGTTGCGTCCCGCTCCAGCAACTCGGTTGCGATCGCAGGATGACACCCTGGCTGGGCCGGTCGTCCACGGCAGCGTCTCCGTGGTGATGACGGGCCAGATGGCGCTCGGGCCGTGATGGGCGCGCGACTGAGTTGGGGACATACAAGCAGTCTATTACCACTTTCGGAGGAAAGTGGTAATAATGTCTTCTGGGTTTACCACTTTCTGGGAGCCTGCAGGGGTAATGGGCGGTGCTGGCGGCTTGACTCCCCGTCTGGGCTTGACCGCCGGAGAGGCTATCCCTGCGCAGGCAGCGGCTAGCGGGTGTTCCGAGTACAACGGTCGTCGCGGGGGAGCGGGTGACGGGAATCGAACCCGCACTGCCAACTTGGGAATGGTAACTAACCCTGCGTGACCGCACGGCGAACAGGGTCAGGAGCATCCCTGACTGACCGTGGCTGTCCGCCCGGCATCGTTCGCTCATCGTTCATCGACGCGAGGGTCAGCCGTGAACGTGGGAGGCTCGGGGCTGGTGGTAGCCCAGCATGCGGCTTGACAGCCGCCAGAGAAGACTCCCCATCCCGTGTGTTGAAAATCAGAACTTCTTAGCGCGTACCGGCCAGCAGATCCGCGATCACCTGGCGGTTGACTGACAACCGCTCGAGCACCGGTCCCAGAAGGGTTAGCCCGTCGCTCGATTGGGGAGGCGGGATGGCCAGGCCGGCCGCTCGCTCGGCTGACGCGACGTCGTGGCCGACCACCACGCGATCTCGCATCGGTGCGCCATCGAAGAAGGCAACCTTCGGGTCGGACATGGCCAGTACGCTCGGGATACCCTGAGCCGCCGCGAGCAGGGCGGGGTGGAAGCGCATCGAGACGAGCGAAGGGAAGGCGCCCGACCATCGGTAGAGGTCGTAGGCGTCGAGATGGCCATCCATGACCTTCACCCGAGCGCGATGGCTCGCGGGCAGGCGGTTCGCCGCGGTACGGGCGACGACGTCGTCCTCCGAGTCACGAGGGATCCCTTGCGAGCTCGACCAGACGATCACGCGCTTCGAGCCGCTTCGTTCAAGGACCGCGGTGAGGAAGCGGGCTGCGGCCTCGGCGCGGCCGCCCGACTCCCCGGGTACGACGTGATCACTCAGGACCACACCGATCCCCTGTTCGGACGATGGGGGGGGGATCGAGCCGCCAACCGGGTCAAGGGCAGCCCCCTGCACCATGTCGAGGGAAAAGTCGGTCCCCAGGTGGACGAGAGCCGGGTCGGCACCTAGCTCCACCGCGCTCGACCGGGAGTTGCTGTCGCGCACGAGCACAGCGCTGCAGCGGCGAAGCACCTCGCCGAGCGCTTGTCTGCCGAAGGCGGTATTGAACACCCCGATGGTCTGACCGAGCAGCGCAACCGAGCCGACCAGATCCGTCGCCCGCAGGAGCGCATCGATGCGAGACCAAGGCTGATAACCCTCACGCAAGAAGCCGCCGCCCTGACTGATGACTAGGTCGGCGTCTCCAACAAGTGCCGGGCCGTCGATCCCGGATGTCCGGTCCGGGGCGGCCCACCGGGTACCCAGCAGTGCGTCCAGCGGTGGCACCAGCGCAAGCTCGGGATAGCGCTCACCGACGACCTCGGCTCCATAGGCGGCGTGCAGAACGGCAGCATCGGGAGCGTACCGGCGGATCATCCGCTGAGTAGCGACGGCGATGGCGGCGTCGCCGGCGTTCTGCAGCCAGCAGTCTGTCATGAGGACGCGCGGACTACCGGTGGCCCATCCCCGGGCGTAGTCCCAGCTCACGAGGTTGTCAGTGCCGTTGCAAGATCCAGTTCCTGAGCGGATGCCAGCGCGCCGAAGATGATCCGGTAGTCACGGGCGTACAGGGACGACGACCTGTTGGCCTCGACCGTCCGACGGCCCGCCGCCCCCAACTCTTGGCGTTGCTTTCGAGACATCCGCAGCACCCGCCGCAGAGCTTCGGACGCGCTCGCAACGCACGAGGAATCGAAGAGGATGCCGTTGATGCCGTCCTCGACCACCTCAGGCACTCCGAACACCGCTGAAGCGAGCACGGGAGTTCCGAACGCCATTGCCTCGAGCATCGAGCGCGGCAAGGACTCTACGTCCGAGGCGAGGATGAACGCGTCTGCGGCGAGATACCAGTCCTCGATGTCCGCTGTCAAAGGGATCAGGCGTATGCGGTCCGCGAGTCCAAAATTGTCCACGACCGCGTGCACAGCGTCCGAGAACGGGCCGCCCCGGTCACCGACCATGGCCAGGACCGCACGCGGATGCTCGTCAGCGACCCTTGCGAAGGCCGCCGCTAACAAACCCTGGGCCTTCCGTGGCTCGTACGTGCCCATGCACATCACGAGGACCTGGTCAGGACGCACGTCAAGCCGGTTGCGCACGACTTCACGAGGGTGCTCAGCGACGAACGTCGCGATGCGATCGAGGTCGATCCCGTAGTCCACCCGTAGCCCATGGCCGTCCCGAATGAGGTGCTGGAACAGACGCATGGTCGCGTCGGCCTCGAAGACGACCGCCCCCGCCTG
>DASVHT010000144.1:0-6461 GCA_036382455.1 Dermatophilaceae bacterium | reverse complement strand
GAAGTGACCACGACAGGTGTGCTCAGTGTCGTAGTGTCTCCTGCGACAGTGAGACGCCGTGGACCGAGGGAGCACCGTGGACGCCGTTGACATCGCGAGATGGCAGTTCGCCATCACGACCATCTACCATTTCTTTTTCGTACCGGTCACGATCGGCCTATCGATGATCGTCGCCGGCTTCGAGACGGCCTGGCTACGTCATCGCAACCCCGAGATGCTGCGGCTCACCAAGTTCTTCGGCAAGCTCTTCACGATCAACTTCACCCTGGGCCTGGTCACCGGCATCGTCCAGGAGTTCCAGTTCGGGATGAACTGGAGCGACTACTCGCGTTTCGTCGGCGACATCTTCGGCGCACCGCTGGCAGTCGAGGCACTACTCGCGTTCTTCCTCGAGTCCACGTTCCTCGGCCTGTGGATCTTCGGGTGGGACAAGATCCCGGCCAGGCTGCACGCGGCCTGCATGTGGCTGGTCGCGGTCGGCACCTTGTTGTCGGCCTACTTCATCCTCGCCGCCAACTCCTTTATGCAGCACCCGGTCGGCTACCGCTTCAACCCGGTGACCGGGCGCGCGGAGATGACCGACTTCGTTGCCGTGCTCACCAACAAGGTCCAGCTGGTGACGTTCCCGCACACCATGACCAGCGCCTACATGGTGGGTGGCGCCCTGGTCATGGCGGTTGGCCTGTGGCACCTGCGCAAGCCTGACGTCGGCAAGAACGCCACCATGTACCGCAAGGCCACCCGAATCGGCGCCTGGGTCACCCTCGTATCGGCTCTCGGCGTCATCGTCTCTGGAGACTTCCAGGGCAAGATCATGACCGAGGTGCAGCCGATGAAGATGGCCGCTGCTGAGGCGCTCTACAACTCAGAGGCCAGCAATGCACCGTTCTCGCTGTTGACGGTCGGCTCGCTGGACGGCAGCCAGGAGAAGTTCGCGGTGAAGGTGCCGGGTTTGCTCAGCTTCCTGGCCACCGGAAGCACTGACGGTCCCGTCAAGGGGATCAATGAGATCAAGGCCGCGTACCAGAAGCAGTACGGCGCGGACGCGACGTCCCGCGTGTTCAGCCAGAGCTACACCCCGACCATCCCGCTGACGTACTGGTCGTTCCGGATCATGATCGGGCTCGGCATCGTGGGCGCCTTGATCGCCATGGCCGTGTTGTGGTCAACCCGACGCGACCGGATTCCTCGCCACCGCCTGTGGTTCTGGGCGATCGTGGCCGCGCCGCTGCTTCCGTTGTTCGCCAACGCCTTTGGTTGGATCTTCACCGAGGCAGGCCGTCAGCCGTGGATTGTCTTCGGCCTCATGACCACTGCCAGCGGCATCTCTCCGAACGTGTCCGCCGGCGAGGTCTGGACCTCGCTGATCACTCTCACCCTGCTGTATGCCGTCCTCGCCGTCGTCGAGACGAAACTGCTGCTGAAGTACATCGCAGCCGGGGCTCCGGACTTCGAAGAGCCCGTTGACCCTGCCGATCGGGACGAGAACGCCCCCCTCGTCTTCGCCTACTGAGAACCGAAGGACATCATGGAGTTCACCACCGTCTGGTTCATCCTGATTGCCGTCCTCTGGACCGGCTACTTCGTCCTCGAAGGCTTCGACTTCGGTGTCGGCATGCTGATGCCGGTCCTCGGCCGAGGCGAGAAGGGCGAGGTACGAAAGCGCGTGCTGCTGAACACGATCGGCCCGGTCTGGGACGGCAACGAGGTCTGGCTACTCACGGCCGGCGGCGCGACGTTCGCGGCCTTCCCGCACTGGTACGCCACGATGTTCAGCGGTCTCTACCTGCCACTGCTGATCATCCTGGTCGCGCTGATCGTGCGGGCGCTCGGCTTCGACTACCGGGGCAAGGTGGACGACCCGACCTGGCGCAAGCGCTGGGACGTCGCCATCTTCCTCGGCTCGGCGCTCCCGGCCCTGCTGTGGGGAGTCGCGCTGACAAACGTGGTGATGGGCCTGCCGATCAACGCCGCCAAGGAGTACACGGGCAACCTGTTCACCCTGCTCAACCCGGTCGGCCTGCTGGGCGGGCTGACCACCGTGGCGCTCTTCCTGACCCACGGGGCGATCTTCATCGCGCTCAAGACCGAGGGCGACATCCGGCACGAGGCACGAGCACTGTCCCTCAAGACCGGCGCAGCGGCGGCGGTCCTCGCGGTGGTCCTGCTCGTCACCATCAACGTGTCGACCGGCTCGATCTGGTCATGGATCACCGCGGTCGTGGCGGCAGTCGCCTTGCTGGCAGGGTTGTTCGCCGCGTTCCGCGAGCGTGAGGGATGGGCCTTCATCGGCACGTTCGTCGCTATCGCGGCCGCCGTCGCGACCCTGTTCCTGGCGCTCTTCCCCGACGTGATGCCGTCCTCGACCAGCGCAGCCTTCTCCCTCACCGCGACGAACGCGAGCAGCACGGAATACACGCTCACGATCATGACCTGGGTGGCCGCGATCTTCACTCCGATCGTGCTGCTGTACACGTCGTGGACCTACTGGACGTTCCGCAGACGGATCGGCACCCACCACATCCCCACGGCCACGGTGGGCTCCCTGCACTGATGCGGCCGTTCGACCCCCGACTGCTCACCGAGGTCCCCGAGACGCGACGGCCGGTGCTCACGCTCGGAGCGATAGGCGTGGCGCAGGGTCTGGCCACGATTGCGCTCGCGTTCGCCGTGAGCACCCTGGTCGTCGCCGTGGTCGAGGGCCGCGAGGTGCTCACCCCGGGCCTGTGGCTGGTGGGCCTGTTCACGATGCGCGCAGCGCTTGCCGCCGCGAGCGAGCTGGTCGGCACCTGGGCCGGCATGCGGGTGTCGACCGTCCTGCGCGAACGCCTCATCGGGGCCTGGCTCGAGCGGGACGCAGACTCGCGCCCGGAGGCAGGACGAGCGCAAACCCTTGCCGCGCAGGGGATGACCTCGATCGAGCCGTATGTCGCGCGCTTCCTCCCAGCCCTCGTCTCGGCCGCGTTCCTCCCGTTGCTTGCCATCGGCACCCTGGCCTTCGTCGACTGGCCAAGCTCGCTGATCGTCGCGCTCACGGTCCCGTTGCTGCCCGTCTTCGCGGCGCTCATCGGGCACACGACACAGGAGTCGACCCAGCGACGGTGGCGGTCGCTGTCCGCGCTGTCCGGCCACTTCCTCGACGTGATGCGAGGCCTCCCGACCCTGGCGTCATACGGGCGGGCGGAGGCACAGGTGGACACGATCGCGACGGTGAGTCGAGCGCACCGGCTGGCCACGATGAAGACACTGCGGCTCGCCTTCATGAGCTCAGCGGCACTCGAGCTGCTGGCCACCATCTCTGTAGCGCTTGTCGCCGTGACCGTCGGCATCCGCCTCGCCAATGGCTCGATGCCGCTCCACACCGCCATGGTGGCGATTCTCCTTGCGCCAGAAGCCTACTGGCCGATCCGCCGAGTCGGCACTGAGTTCCACTCGGCCGCCGACGGAGCCGAAGCCATCACTGACGTCCTGTCCGAGCTCGCCACCACCACTCCTCGACCGAACACCCCCTCGGCACCGTTTGAGGCTGGCCGGAGCCCGGACTCGGTGTCGAAGCGGTGCCCGGTGGGGCCTGGGACGTGGGTTGAGCTCGAGGCGTCGATTGGGCTCGAGCCGTCGGTTGCGGTCGAAGGGCTGCAGTACAGGTACCCGGGCGCGACCACGAACGTCCTGAGCGACCTGTCCCTCGACCTCCTCGTCGGGCTCACGGTCGTGACCGGCCCGTCCGGCGCCGGCAAGTCGACGCTGCTGGAGCTGCTGGCCGGACTCCGCCAGCCGAACGCCGGCACCGTCGTGGCGCCCCCTTCACATCTGGTGTCCCAGCGGCCCTTCCTCGCACCCGGGACCGTGAGGGACAACCTGACCCTTGGGAATGACCGCAACGACGACGCGCTTTGGGAGGTCTTGCGCGAGATCGGCCTCGAAAGCACGGTCGCCGCACTTGCACGGGGCCTCCAGACCCGGCTCGGCGACGACGGCTTCGGGCTCTCGGCAGGCCAGCGGGCCCGGCTCACGTTGGCCCGCGCCGCCCTCTCGGCGACCCCACTGCTTCTGCTCGATGAACCCACGGCACATCTGGATGTCGAGTCAGCAGCTCTGGCACACAATCTGATCACAAGGCTGGCCGAGCGGCGCATCGTCGTGGTCGTCACCCACCGGCCCGAGCTGCTCAGCCTCGCCGACCAGCACATCAGCCTCACTGCGAGCCCAGCCGCGACTCTCAGCGAGGTCCTCTCATGACGGCTACCGACCTGCCAACAGGCTCAGCCGGCTCTGGAGGGGGTGTTCGCACGGTCCGGGCGGCGCTCGGCGCCGGGTCGCTCGGCGGCATCGCAACCACCTCTGGCATCGCTCTGACCGCCACCTCTGGCTGGCTCATCGTCCGGGCCAGCGAACGCCCCCCCATTCTCCTGCTGCTCACCGCGATCGTGGCCGTACGCACCTTCGGAATGGCCCGGCCGGTCTTTCGCTACTGGGAGCGCCTGCGCTCGCACGATGTCGCCCTCGCCGACCTCGCCGACCGACGCACCAGGGCCTACGAACGACTCATCCCACTCACTCCCGCTCGCCTTGGCCGTCGCGGCCGCGCTGACCTGCTGACAGGGATCGTCGACGACCTCAGTGACGTCGTGGACGCGCAGGTCAGGGTCACCGTTCCCGTTCTGTCGGCGATCATCGCAGGCGCCCTGGCCGCGATCGTCGCCACCGCCATCCTGCCTCTGGCCGGCCTGGTGATAGCCGCGATGGCGACTGCCACGGGGGCTATCTTCGCCCTCGGCTGGCGTCTTGAGTCACACTCCCAGCAGACCCTTCTGGCGGCCCGCGCGGAGGTCGCCCGGGTCACCGCCCTGGTGTCCGGAAATGCCAGCGAGCTGCAGGCCATCGGGGCCGGTCGCCGGGCGCAGACCTGGCTGGCCAGCGCTCACGAGGACCTGCGCCGAGCGTCCGGAAGCCAGAGCCATGGTCGTGCCTCGGCATCCGGTCTCCTGCTCCTGCTCACCTCGGCCGGAACGGTGGCCATGACGGCCGCGGTCCTGCCGAGCGTCGGCGCCACGATCTCGACACCGATCGCCGCGCTCCTGGTCCTGACGCCCATCGCACTCGGCGAAGCCCTCTCCACCCTGCCCGATGCCATGCGCGCCCTTGCCCGCTCGCAGGCCAGTGCCGTCCGGCTGCGAACGCTGCTCGACCAGGAACCTGCCGTCGGCGCCTGCGGGGACCACCCGCTGGATACCAAGGCCGGTATGCCGTCGTCCATCTTCGTGAGCGAGCTCACGACCTCGTGGGGCGGGGCCGCGCCACCCGTGGGACCGATGGACCTGCAGGTCGAGCCCGGAACGCGGCTGGCCATCACCGGCCCCAACGGCTCGGGCAAGTCCACGCTTCTGGCCGTGATCGCCCGAGCGCTCGACCCCACCGGTGGCACCTACCACCTGAACGACCAGGATGCGTTGGCGCTCGAGCTCGAGCAGGCGCGGCGGGTGTTCGCAGTCCTCGACGACGAGCCCCACCTGTTCGCCTCCACCCTGCGCGCGAACCTCGGGCTGGCAAGACCCGGGGCGCCTGATCCTGAGCTCGTCGAGGCCCTGGGTCGGGCGGGGCTGGGTCAGTGGGTCGCCGAGCTGGATGACGGGCTGGACACCGTCATCGGGGCGAATGGCCGCGGCGTCTCCGGCGGAGAGCGGGCGCGCCTGGGCCTGGCCCGCAGTCTTGTCTCGAAGCGGCCGGTCCTGCTGCTCGACGAGCCGGTGGCCCACCTGGACCACACCACCGCTGACGAGGTGCTCGCGGACCTCACGAGTTCGATGACCGGGCAGTCGGTGATCATGGTCAGCCATCGCCCGGACGGTCTCGACCGGTTCGACCGCGTCATCGATCTCTCGGCGCAGGCCACTGGCTCCGCCAGGGCAGGCTGAGACTCCGCTCGCTCTTCCGAGTGCCCTCAGACTGGTTGCCCTCAAACCACCGTATCGGCCGGGGATCCGACCTCATTCGGTGGTTTCGGCGCAAGGAGTGCCTGATCGCGAACCACCTGGCTCCATCTGGTGAGGCTGACATGCAGCACAGAGACGAGCCGCTCGAAGGAGCACCCGACGTCCTGGGGGAGCCCGAACCCACCGTCGATCTCCAGGCTGACGAATCCATGCAACACACTGCGGGCCGCCCTGGTGGCGTGGATCGCCTCGTCGCCCTCGATCCCATAGCCACGCAGGGCAGCAAACATTGCCTGCACCGCTTGCTCGCCGGCTGCCACGTGAGCAGGGTCGCTGGGATCGGGCACGCGTTGGGTCAATGGGTAGCGGCCGCGGTGACCCAACGCGTAGTCGCGGTAGGCATGGGCGACACAACGCAGCGCATCCTCCCCCGACCGACCGGCCACAGAGCTTGAGAGGCTTTGAGCCAGCTCGGCGGTCGCACGCGCAGAGACCTTCTGCTGCAAGGCCTCCAGGTTGCGCACGTGC
>DASVHT010000143.1:0-8007 GCA_036382455.1 Dermatophilaceae bacterium | reverse complement strand
ATCTGGACCGAGTTCATGAAGGGAGCCCTGCAGGGGCAGAAGGTCATCGACTTCCCACGTCGCGTCGGCCTGGGTGACAGTGCGGTCCCGCCGCCCACCACGATCCCCCCCACGACAACGCCCCCGCCCACCACCGTTCCGCCCACGACGATCCCGCCGACGACGGTCCCGCCGACGACGATCCCGCCGACGGTGGTCCCGCCGGGACCGCCGGGGCCGCCGCCGACCCCATAGCCGCCGTCGACGATCATCTCGGGCCGAGCTGAGCCTCCCCTCGGACTCGCCACGTAGTCTGACCACCATGTCGCCCCTCGCCCCCGAGTCGGTCGCGGAGCCGGTCGCGCCCACTCGCATCGACCCGGTCGCCGCGGCCGCGAGCCAGATCATCGGCGGACCCCTCGGACGGTATGCCGCGCCGGCACGGCATACGGCCAGGTCGCTCTGGCAGCCCGCCGCTGCCGTCCTGATCGGGCTCGCGAGCCTGACGGTCGGCTTCGGGGTGCTGCAGAAGGCGCACTGTCTCAGCAAGGGATGGAACACCCCGGACCAGTTCTGGCATGCGTGCTACTCGGACCTGCCGCTGGTCTACCAGACCTCCGGTCTCGGGCACTCGATGCCGTATCTGGCCGGCGCCCGACCTCTGGACCAGCCGCTGATCACCGGGCTGGCCATGTGGCTGGTCGGTCTCGTCGTCCCGGACGGCTCCGCCCTGGTGCAGCAGCAGTGGTACTTCTCGTTGTGGGTGGTGCTGATCACCGTCATCGTGATGGTCCTCGTCGCCGTCACTGTGGCGTCCGTCCCGCGAGCGCCGTGGCGCGCTGCCCACATCGCGCTCAGTCCGGTGCTCGTGCTGGCCGGTCTGGTCTCGGCCGACCTGCTCGGTGTCATGTTGGCGTCGGCGGCGTTGTTGGCCTGGGGGCGCCGCAGGATCCCGTTGGCCGGAGTTCTCATGGGGCTGGCCATCTCGGCGCGCAGCTATCCGCTTGTGCTGCTCGTCGCGATCGGTCTCCTCGCGGTTCGCAGCGGCAGGCTGGCGGCCTGGCGACGGCTCGCCGGAACGGCACTGGCCACGTGGTTCGCGGTGAGCCTGCCCTGGCTGGTGATGAACGCCGATGGCCTGCTCTCGGTCTATCGCAGCTGGTTGCGGGCCGGGGTCAGCTATGGGTCAGTGTGGATGGTGCCGTCGTTGCTGGGGCACGGTCTGAGCGGGGCTGTCGTGACGGCTCTGCCCATCGTGGGCTGGCTGGTTGCCCTCGCGGTGGGAGCGGTGTTCGCCCTCAGCCTGGACCGGCGGCCGACGGTGGCCGAGATCTCGCTGGTGATGCTCGTGATCGTGCTCGTGACGGGCAAGTCGGTGCCCGTCCAGGCCGGACTGTGGCTGCTTCCGCTCATCGCCCTGGTTGGCCTGCAGTGGCGTGACCACCTGATCTGGGCCGGCTTCGAGGCGACATACTTCGTGGCCGTGTGGCTCTACATCGCCGGCCTCAGCAGGCCCGAGCGCGGGCTGCCGGCGCGTGGGTACTCCGCGCTGCTCCTGTTGCGGCTGGCCGCCCTGCTGTTCGTGCTCATTCAGGTATGGCGGGTGGCTCGGTCCCGCCCTGCCGTGGGCCGCCCGGAGCCTGCGGACGAAGACGGTGCTGACGCCCGGCAGGTCGAAGCGCAGTCGGTTGACCAGGATGTTGTTGACGCGGAGCGGGTTGACGCCGAGCAGGTTGACGTGCAGTCGGTTAACGCGGAGTCGGTTGACCAGGATGATGTTGGGGCGGAGCAGGTCGACGAGGTCGACCCGCTGGCCGGGCCGATGGCAGGTGCGCCGGATCAGGTGCTCGTCCGCTTTGGCTGAGCCTGTCGATCGGCCGAGGTGGTCGTTCGGCCGCGACCGTTGTCCACAGGGCGTGCCTTGGCGATTTCGGGCGCGAGGCCTGTTGCCGGTACTCTCGGGGGGTTCGCCTCGGCATACCCATGTTTGTGGCTGCTGACCCGTTGTCGGTGGCTCCTGACATGGTTTCTCGAGGTGGGACGCTGCAACCCTCCTGTCACGGAACGACCGTGACCGCTCTAGACCGAAGGAGGTGGGTTATCAGCATGCGTCAGTACGAACTCATGATCATCCTCGACCCCGATCTCGAGGAACGCACGATCTCGCCCTCGCTCGACAAGTTCCTGTCCGTCGTCACCAAGGACGGTGGCACGGTGGACAAGGTCGATCTGTGGGGCAAACGCCGTCTGGCCTACGACATCAAGAAGAAGTCCGAGGGCATCTATGCCGTCGTCAACTTCAGTGCGGAGTCGGCCACGGCAAAGGAACTGGACCGTCAGCTCGGCCTGAACGAGTCCATCCTGCGGACCAAGCTCCTGCGCCCCGGCGCCTGAATCTCCGACGCCTTCCCGAACTAAGAGGACTCGACTATGGCTGGCGACACCATCATCACGATCATCGGCAATCTCACGGCCGACCCTGAGCTGCGGTTCACACCTTCGGGTGCTGCCGTGGCCAACTTCACCGTGGCCTCGACCCCGCGTCAGTTCGACCGGACGAGCAACGAGTGGAAGGACGGCGAGACCCTGTTCATGCGTTGCTCGGTGTGGCGTGACGCGGCGGAGAACGTCGCTGAGTCGCTGCAGCGTGGTGCGCGCGTGCTGGTCTCGGGCCGGCTGAAGTCTCGTTCGTACGAGACCAAGGAAGGCGAGAAGCGCACGGTCATCGAGATGGACGTCGACGAGGTCGGCCCGTCCCTGAAGTACGCCACCGCCAAGGTCAACCGCACCCAGCGGGGCACCGGAGGCGGCGGCTTCAACAGTGGTGGCAATGCTGCTGCCGCCGGGGGTCAGAGTGGTGGGACCGCTGCTGGCTCGGGTGGCAAGAGCGCTCCCGCCGAGGACCCATGGGCCACAGGTCCCTCCGTTCCCGCCAACACCGGTGGCGGTCAACCGGCCGGCCAGCAAGGTGGCTGGGCCAAGGGCCCGTCATATGACGAGCCGCCCTTCTAGGAGCCGCCCCGCTTTGGTTGCGGCTCCCACCGCGGTTCCTCACTCGGTTCCGTACGCAAGACAAGACTGACAGAAGTTATGCCATCCCAGGGCGCGAAACCCCTGGGCTCCTCTCAAGAAATGGAGAGCACCACGATGGCCAAGCCCGTAGTGCGCAAGCCCAAGAAGAAGGCCAACCCGCTCAAGGCGGCGAAGGTCGAGAACATCGACTACAAGGACACCGCGCTCCTGCGCAAGTTCATCTCCGATCGCGGCAAGATCCGCGCTCGCCGGGTGACCGGTGTCACTGCACAGGAGCAGCGCCTCATCGCCCTTGGCGTGAAGAACGCCCGCGAGATGGCACTGTTGCCCTACTCCAGCTCGGCTCGCTGAGCACGTTGACCGCGCAGCCAGCTGACCGAGAAGGAGAAGCTCAATGAAGGTAATTTTGACTCACGAGGTCTCTGGCCTCGGCACGGCGGGTGACATCGTCGACGTCAAGGACGGCTATGCCCGCAACTTCCTGATGCGTCGCGGCCTGGCCACCGGCTGGACCAAAGGTTTCGAGAAGCAGGTTGCCGCGATCCAGAAGGGTCGCGAGATCCGCGAGGTCAAGACACTGGACGAAGCCAAGGGCCTCAAGGGCCAGCTCGAGTCCAGGACGGTCAAGGTCGAGGCCAAGGCGGGCAAGTCCGGCCGCCTCTTCGGCGCCGTGACCCCCGGCGATGTTGCCGACGCCGTCAAGGCTGCCGGCGGCCCTTTGCTCGACCGTCGCAAGATCGAGCTCCTGAGCCCGATCAAGTCCACCGGCTCGTTCGAGGCGCTGGTGCGCCTCCACGGCGAGGTGCAAGCCAGCATCAAGCTGGATGTCGTCGCCGTCTGACGCTCGACCACGAAGCACGCCCGAAGGGCGCGGATCCTCACAGGGGATCCGCGCCCTTCGTCGTGAGCCGGATGTTGCCCAACGCAACCTGACCGGCTACCTGCGCCGAAACCACCGATTGGGGCGGTGTTTGGTTCCGATTCGGTGGTTCCAGAGCAACAAGCGGGTGTTGGATTGGCACGTGACCCCGGGGCAGCCCGGCCGACGAGCATCTGGAGGGTCTGGCCATGCGCATTGGCTTGGTGGGAGTCGGGCGGATCGGGGCCTTTCACGCTGCCACGCTGAAGGCTCTGGACCACGTCGAACAGGTCGTCGTCGCCGACGTCGACCCCGCGCGGGCGCAGGCCGTGGCCAAGGAGCTCGGCCTCGAGTTCGTGCCCGACGTCGAGACCCTTCTGGCGGCCGGCCTGGACGGAGTTGCCATCTGCGCGCCCACCCTCGCGCACGTCGAGCTGATCGGGCGTGCCCTGGACGCGGGGCTCACCACGTTCTGCGAGAAGCCGCTCGCCTCGGATCTGCACGCCACGCGGTTGATCGCCGAACGCGTGTCCGGGGGGGAGGTGCCGGTTCACATCGGCTTCCAGCGTCGTTTCGACCCCGGCTTCCGTGCCGCCCGCGAAGCGGTGACGAGCGGAAGCCTGGGTTGGATCCACACAATCCGCGCCAACACCGGCGATGCCGCTCCGCCGCCTGCTTCGTACATCCCGACCTCCGGCGGTTTCTTCCGTGACTGCAGCATCCACGACATCGACGCAGTGCGGTTCGTCACCGGCCGCGAGGTGGTGAGTGCCTATGCCGTGGGCGAGAACCGCGGCGAGGCCTTCTTCGCCGAGTCCGGCGACGTCGACGCAGCCGCCGCCGTGCTCACGCTGGACGACGGCACGATCGCGCTCATCTCCGGCTCGCGCTACAACGCCCGTGGCTACGACGTGCGGCTGGAGGCCTTGGGAAGCAAGGACTCTGTCTCGGTCGGGATGGATGACCGGCTCCCTCTGCGCTCGGTCGAGGTCGGCATCGACTTCCCCTCGGCCAAGCCCTATGTCGACTTCATGGAACGCTTCCACCGGGCGTATGTCGACGAGATGGTTGCCTTCACCGACCTCGTCGCCGGCCGGATCGAGACGCCGTGCTCCGTCCACGAGGCCCTCCAGGCGTTCCTGGTTGCCGAGGCCTGTGACCTTTCCCGCCATGAGGGCCGCGCGGTGCGTATGGACGATGTCGGCCGATGAGGGCCATCCCGGAGCGCATCGCCGGGGCACCGATCTCCTGGGGTGTGTGCGAGGTCCCTGGTTGGGGCTGGCAGCTCGACTCGGCGACGGTGCTCTCGCAGATGCGGGAGCTGGGTCTGGTCGCGACCGAGCTCGGACCGAAGGGATTCCTGCCCGCGAGGCCAGAAGCTGTTGCACAGACGTTGGCGGACAAGGGGCTACGCGCCGTTGGTGGATTCGTGCCGGTGGTGCTTCACGATCCGGAGCACAACCCCGTCCCCGAGATCGATCTGGCGATCAGAGGGTTCACGGCTGCAGGCGCAAGCACTCTCGTCCTGGCTGCCGTCACCGGGACTGACGGGTATGACGCGTCGTCGGTTCTCGACGAGGCCGAATGGCGGGTGCTGCTGACCAACCTCGACCGGCTCGCCGTGGTTGCGGCCCGGAACGGGATCACCGCCACGCTCCACCCTCATATCGGCACGATGGTCGAGACTCCGGACGATGTGAAGCGCGTGCTGGCCGGCAGCTCCATCGGGCTGTGCCTGGACACGGGGCACCTGCTGATCGGCGGCGTGGACCCGGTGGCTCTTGCGGCTGAGCATGCGGGACGGATCCGGCATACGCATCTGAAGGATGTGGACGCGACGTGGGCCAGGCGGGTGCAGTCTGGTGACGTGACCTACACCGACGCGGTCCGTCAGGGCATGTACCGCCCTCTGGGCCAGGGCGACGTGGACATCGCCGCGATCGTCGGTTCACTGGAGGCTGCTGGGTATGACGGGTGGTACGTCCTCGAGCAGGACACCATCCTGGCGGGGCCACCCGCACCGGGCGGCGACGGGCCGATGACCAACGTCCGCGCCAGCATCGACCACCTTTCCGACATCTTCCAGGGGCTCCCGTGAGCGCCGACGCCGTTGAGCCCAGCTCCCGCGCACTTGAGGTGCTGACGATCGGGCGTGTTGGGGTCGACCTGTACCCACTCCAGCCGGGCGCCCACCTGCAGGACGTGCAGACCTTTGGAAGGTTCCTGGGTGGCAGTCCGACGAACGTTGCCGTGGCTGCCGCACGGCATGGGCGCCGGTCGGCCGTCATCACCCGAACCGGTCGTGATCCCTTCGGCGTCTTCATCCATCAGGCCCTGCGAGACCTCGGCGTGGACGACCGGTTCGTCACGGCGGTCGACGGGCTTCCCACGCCGATCACGTTCTGCGAGATCTTCCCGCCCGACGACTTCCCGCTGTACTTCTACCGCTATCCGGTGGCCCCGGACCTGCAGATCCAGGCATCCGAGATCGATCTGGGTGCGGTGCGGGCGGCCTCGATCTACTGGTCCACAGTGACCGGTCTTTCGGCCGAGCCGAGCCGCAGTGCGCACTTCGCCGCGTGGGAGGCGCGGGGCCGGGCGCCGCTGACCATCCTGGACCTGGACTACCGGCCGATGTTCTGGGGGAGCCACGCCGATGCCCACGCCCAGATGGAACGAGCCCTCTCGATGGTGACCGTCGCTGTCGGCAACCGGGAGGAGTGCGAGGTCGCCGTGGGCGAGACCGACCCTGACCGCGCCGCAGATGCGTTGCTGGGCAAGGGGATCGAGCTGGCCATCGTCAAACAGGGCCCCAAGGGTGTGCTGGCCCGGACCCGCGCTGAGCGGGTCGAGGTCGCACCCTTCCCGATCGAGGTGGTCAATGGCCTGGGCGCCGGGGATGCCTTTGGTGGCGCCCTGTGTCACGGCCTGCTGGCCGGCTGGCCGCTGGAGCGGGTCCTGAGGTTTGCCAACGTTGCCGGGGCGATCGTGGCTTCCCGGCTGGAGTGCTCCACCGCGATGCCGACCGCCCACGAGGTCGAGCAGCTCATGGCCCAACAAGTTGACGAGCTCATACCCGGAGGCGCGTGATGATCAGTGAGTGGTACAGACCAGCCGGCTCGGCCGGCCGTGCAGGTTTTGATGTTGCGATCGGGCCGCGGGAGGCCGGCTGGTTGCACACCGGCTTGTTTGTCCTGACTCTCGCCGCGGGTGAGTCCAGGCGAATCATCGGTGGCGAGCATGAGTGGCTGGTGCTGCCGCTGTCGGGGCAGGTCCAGGTCGAGTGCGCCGGCAAGCTGCTGTTCCTGTCCGGGCGCACGGGGCCCTTCGCGGGGACGACCGACTTCGCGTACGTGCCGGTCTCGTCGATCTTCACCATCTCCAGCTCAGCCGGGGCACGGATCGCCCTGCCTCACGCCAAGGCGTCAAGACCGTTGCCATTCCGGCGAGTCCCTGCCGAAGAGACTGTTGTCGAGCTTCGTGGCGCGGGGCACTGCTCGCGCCAGGTCAACAACTTCGCGACTCCGTCGGTGCTCGAGGCCGACTCGATCATCGCTTGCGAGGTGCTGACGCCGGCCGGGAACTGGTCGTCCTATCCGCCGCACAAGCACGATGAGCACCGTCAGGACCGTGAAAGCGCGCTGGAGGAGATCTACTACTTCGAGATGCGGGCTGAGGGCAGCGCGCCGACGTCGGCCAGTCCCTTTGGGTACCAGCGCGTCTATGGCCCCAAGGACCGGCCCATCAACGTCTTGGCCGAGGTCCGCAACGGCGACGTCGTCCTGGTTCCGCACGGCTGGCACGGTCCCGCGATGGCACCACCTGGCTACGACATGTACTACCTGAACGTGATGGCGGGTCCTGGCGCAGAGCGTGAGTGGCTGGTGAGCGAGGACCCCGATCATGCCTGGGTGACCCAGACGTGGGCCTCCCAGAGGGTCGACCCAAGGCTGCCGTTCGGTACGCGCAGGTGACCGGGACGATCCGGTTGACGGTCGCCCAGGCCGTCGTGAAGTTCCTCGCCAGGCAGTACTCCGAACGCGACGGGGTCCAGCACCGGCTGGTCGAAGGCTGCTTCGGCATCCTTGGTCACGGAAACATCGCCGGACTCGGCCAGGCGCTGATGCAGATGGAGG
>DASVHT010000142.1:0-4654 GCA_036382455.1 Dermatophilaceae bacterium | reverse complement strand
CAGCTGATGTACCTCGGCGATCGGGAGGTCCTGCGGTATGTGCCGGACGAGGCCGACCTGCGCGCCACCGAACGCAAGATTGTGGCGTTGTGGGCGGCGATCCAGCGGGCTACCCAGACCGGCGACTGGCGGCCTCGGCGTAGCCGACTCTGCGATTGGTGTGACCACCAGGCTCTGTGCCCGGAGTTCGGCGGTACGCCGCCTCCCCTGCCAGTGCCGGTTCCGATGCCGGTGCCTCGGCAGACTGCCGAAGCCTCCCCTGAGGACCATGCGACCTCGGGACAGTGAAGGGTGCGGCATCGAGGTCGGCTCCGACATTGCGAGGTTACCTGCGCCCGAGAACTGGGCGCGGCCGGGCGTCCAGGTCCGCATCCTGAACCGGAGCCGATGCGGCGGTGGCCGAATGACGGTGCGGCACGTCGACAGCCGCCCGGTCGATGTCGGCGCCTCCTACCTGACCGCTCGGGACCCCGTCTTCCAGTCGGTGGTCGGGGACTGGCGCGAGCGCGGGCTGGTTGGGCCGTGGACCAACACCTTTGACGCCTGCGGACTGCAGGTCCAGTCGGGGATCGATGCTGGACCGTTGCGGTACGCGGCCAGAGGTGGGCTGCGCTCGCTCGTCGAGGACCTGGCCACCCGGGTCGCCGTCGGCTCGGGTCCGGTGGTGGACGGCGAGACGGTCAACGCCGGAGTCCTCGCCACGCCCGACCCGCATGCTCTCGACATCCTCGCAACCAGCCAGGCCAGGTGGCCGGCATCGACGCTGCCCTCAGCCACGGACTGTCGAATTCCCGGGTGGAGAGCGTGAATACGAAACTGCGGCTCTGACCCGCATTGCCTTCGGGTTCCGCTCACCCGAGGCCCTCGTCGCTCTCGCCGTGCTCGACCTCGGCGGGCCGGCGGGCTGTGCCCACCACTTCCCGGCCGCGCCGCAGCCTGAACCCGCCCACGGATGGGTCACAAGAGCCTGATTTCGGCGCTCCAGCTGCTGGCCATCCTGATCGCGGCCTTGGGCATCGTGCACACGCTGGCGCTGTCGGTCGTGGAGCGGGCTCGAGAGCTCGGCCTGCTGCGGGCGGTTGGCAAGGGACGAGGCGCCGTCGGATCCTGGCCACGCTGTGGCCGGCCCAACGCCGCGCGGCTCAACATACTGGGAGCGATCGCCACCGAATGGCCCAGCGCCGGGACCCGGCGCGCGGTCGGGTTAGGCGGCGCTACCTCCGGTGACAGAGGTACCGACGCCGGAGTCCAGTACGCCGGGCAGTCGTCCCGTACCGAAGATCAGCCCCTTTGCGTATGAGCGGAACATGGCGGCGCGAGGAGCGTCCCGGCGGGCCGCAGACTGGGCGATCCGCACCGCGGTACCGATCAGGAGGAGCAGCCGAATGGCTAGCGCGGCGCCCGCCGAGTTGTACCGACGTACGTAGTCGACCATCGAGGCACCCCGCAACCGGGCCATATTCGTCGACCCGCCACCCGAGCTGCCGGCAGCGTGCGGGACGAGCAGGTCGGTGCGGAGCTCCTGGCGGTAGCCCGCTTGGCGCAGGCTGCGCCCAAAGGTCATGTCTTCGTTGTAGACGAAGTGGCGCTCGTCGAAGCCGCCAAGGTCGAGCAGGGTCTGCCGCCGCACCGCCATGCACGCCCCGGATACCCAGTCAAGGTCAATGCGCTCCCCCGGCTCCGGGCGCGCCCAGAGCCCCCATCTCGGGAAGCACTTGTGCAGCCCGGCGGCGTGGACGGCGGCCCGGATGACGGACGGCTCCCAGCCACCAACACCGATCTCGGCACGGTCATCCGACCCCACCATCAGCGCCGCAACCGCACCGAGGCGAGAGTCGGACCGCAGTTGGGCCACGAGTGTGACGAACACTTCAAGTGTCGGCCGGCTGTCCGGGTTGACGAAGATCAGGTATTCGTACGTCGAACTTCGCACCCCCAAGTTGGCGGCCTTGGCATAGCCCTTGCCGCCTCCTGAATCAACGTAGCGACCGTGTGGCCGGCGCGCAACGAGCTGGCGGGCGCCATCGGTGTTGCGGGCGTTGTCGACCACGACGATCGCTACGTCCTCGGGCAATGGCGCCAGCAGCTGCTGCAGGTTCTCCGTGCTGAGATAGCTGACAGCGATGAGCTCGAAATCACGCCTTGTACCCCCGCCCCTCCAGGTGGGAGCTGCTCGGTCAGCTTCCACTGCCGCGGACCACAGCTCCGGCCGTCCGCAGCATGATCTTTAGGTCAGCCCACAGGGACCAATGCTCGATGTAGTAGTTGTCCAGACGCGCTCGGTCCTCGATCGAGGTGTCCCCGCGCAGGCCATGCACCTGAGACATTCCCGTGAGACCCGACGGGACCCGATGCCGGGCGAGGTAAGCCGGAAACTGGCTAGTGAACTGCTCGACGAAATGGGGACGCTCGGGACGGGGGCCGACGATGCTCATCTGGCCTCGCAGAACATTCCACAACTGCGGCAACTCATCCAATGACGTCTTCCGGAGAAATCGCCCCACCGGCCCAAGGCGGTCATCCAGCGCAATGGACCACATAGTCGCTGACTCTGAGTGCGTCGCTGGCCGCAAGGAGCGGAACTTAAGCAAGTTGAACGGCCGACCGTCCAGCCCAACGCGTTCCTGTCGGAAGAGCACTCCGGGGCCCGAGTCAAGCCGGACACCGATGGCACACAGGGCCATGACTGGTGAAAACGCCACCAGCGAGACCGAAGCGAAACCGACGTCGAAGAGCCGCTTGAGTCGCCAGGTGAAGGTGCGGAAAGTCGCTCTCTTCATGCGCACGAGCGGTACGCCACAGACATGGTCGAGGTCGCGGAGGGCTGAGCCGAGCTCGAAGAGTCTGGGAACGAAGAAAATCTCGCAGTCGAGCCGGTCGCAGGTCCGAATGACGTCGACCATCGCAGACTCGCGGATATTGCTGAAGGCGACGACGACGTCTTGAATGCCGTGCTGCTTGATGAAGGCGGCCAGGTTGGCCGACTTGCCTATGACCGGCACGTCGCAATCGCTGGGCCGTAGAAGCGGATGATCATCCAGGAAGCCGACGGGCATCAGGCCGTACTCGGAGTGCTGGGTAAGGAAGTCCGCGACTTGGCCGCCGATCCGCCCGGCACCCAGGATGAGGGTTGGGTGCACTACCATACGGCGGGACCGCGCTTGGTGAACCAGGCGGTATGACACGGAACGGGCGATCACGACGGTGACGGCAAAGAATGCTGCGCAACGCAACATCTCGCTGACGTAGAGGTGTGAAACCAAGGCTCCGAGCCAGGTGACCACAGCCGCGGCGGCAAAGGCACGGCCGACCAGACTGGGCAGGTCGTCGAGTACCGACAAGGTTAGCCGCGAACGAAAAAGCCCCCCGGTGGCGTAGAAGAGCAGGATAACCGGAAGCAAGGCCCACAACGTGATCGACGTCGGCTTGACCGCGAAGACCGCCACTAAGAAGGCGAGACCGTCGGCGACAACGAGATACGGCGTGATCCCATAGCGGAGCAGAGGGTTCGTCGAACGCCGCCAGGCTGATGGGGCAACCTCTGATTCCCGCTCCACGTCCTCCGATACCCGCTCCACGTCGGCGACAGCGCCCTCCGCTGGCTGCGTCGCTTCCATAAAGCGTCCCCCAAGATCGGTCGCGGGTTCCCTACTTGGCATCAGAGCCCGAGGCCGTAACCTTTGATACATCATCTAGACTCTCATAACCGTTGAGCCGACGGCGGTCCTGCCCCGCGGCGGCCTCAGCATTCTGCCGTGACCTCATTCTCGTGATCCTCGTGATCCTCGTGCGGCGAACATCCGTGCCACGGAACCGAGGCCAACGGAAGGCTGGCCCCAAAGCGGCGAGCCCGGCTGCCGGGTGCGTCATCACTTCCGCCTCCATCCACAGTCAGGTCCCACCACCGTAACCAGGTCGTGCCACGAATCGACCGCCGAACGCACGGGTCGGCTTGGCTACCGATGTTACGCTAGCTGGGTCGACGTCTGTTGCATGGTACGGAGTTGTCTCTAGCCGGCTAGCCCCGGCCAGGCGGCCCCGCGTTTTTCGGATAGGTTGATAGGCCGTTTTATGCTGCGGTCTGCCGGTTCAAGTACTCAGTGTTGGCTTCTTCTCTTCTTCTGGGGTCTGGATGGGGTCTGGATGGGGTCTGGTAGCCCAGCGCTGAATGCAGCCGCTTTCTATTGTACCGGAACTCGATGTATCGGGCAACGTCTTTCCGGGCGTGTTCCCGCGTGGGGTAGACGGTGCGGTTGACCCGCTCCACTTTCACGGTGGCATTAAATGATCGTGCCTGCGCGTTGTCAAGGCATTAACCGGTCTCGGGGGTATTCATCTGACCGGACTAGGCTGAGGGCATGGACGGGCTCCGCCCCCGGGCGGGCCTACACTACCCGAGGTCGGTTGGTGAGTTCCAGTCCTGGTTCGGAACGGCTCCTCGCTAGATCGTGTGGATTTGGACCCCTGAGGTCCACCTGATCGGCCCTCGTTGCCCATACCGTCAGACACTCAGTGGTCAGACGAAGAGGGGCGACATGACGTCAGGCAATCTCGATCTGTTCAAGATGGCATTGGGACTTGAGGACCCGTGGAAAGTGACGCGGACCGATTTCAACCCCGAAGTGATGACGCTCATCTGAATCTGCCCACACCT
>DASVHT010000141.1:0-5275 GCA_036382455.1 Dermatophilaceae bacterium | reverse complement strand
CCGATCCGAACAGGACAGTTCGGAGCAGCCATGCCTGCGTCAGAAATCTAGACCTGAGGCGTGAGACCGTCGACGTGCATCTCGAAGTACTCATTCGTGCTGAACGGTCCGACGACGCTCTCGGCGAGATCTCGCACAGCGTCAACCGATTCGCCCTCCCAGATGCAGATGCCCGTGGTGTGATCATTGGTCGCGGCGTGAATGGGCAAGCCGAAGCCAGCGGGAAGACCAGCTTGGAGGGCCTTCTCTTCGGCGGCCTCGAAGCCCTGTGGATCGTGAATACGATGAATGACACCTACGAACATGGCTCCTCCAAGATCGGGCATGTGTGTGTGACCAGATCGTCTCACCGAACCTATGAAATGGCCAGGATCCTGGACGCCGGGCGAAATCGGCGGACCGCCCGCTCATCGGCAGACATCCGGTCGTCCGCATCGCCGAAACGCGGCGGTATGACGCGTGAAGCATGGCTCGACGAGCCAATCGCGGCAGCTGCGTACGCTCGATCCGGGCCAAGTTCAGCACCGGGAGCTGCGCGGGCGTCGGGCAGCTCAGCCCCCGGTTGTCTCGGGGCGAGCGTGGTCGTCGGCCGGGTCGTCAGTCCGTGGCTGCCACGCGATTTGGGGATGGCGGCCAAGGGGTGCAAAGTCCACCCTGTCACCGCGTAGAACGCCAGGTCTTCCGCCGCGTAGAACACCGCGCTGGCATCGCTGGTGAAGGCGCTCCCGATCCGTTCCCAGCCGGGCATCCAGGTCTGGCCGTTCCAGATCTTTGATAGATCGGACGATCTAGGCCCACCCCGAAAAGGTCGATGCGCTCCTCGCCGAAGGCGGTGACCGCCGTCGGGGAGCTGATGAAGGTCCCACCCAGACGGCCCCATTCCGATGGGCCGGCCACGGCCCTGCCACAGGATCTGGTGGTACATCGCGTAGTCGGTTCCGAGCCCGAGCACGTCCAATCGAGGCTCCGGATCAAGGATGGTGTCCCCACCCAGAACGATGCCAGCTCGCGCTGCCGCTGCCGCCGCCGTAAGACCGGGATCCGTGGCAGCGTGCCGCCTCGGCGGGGTGTTAGCACTTTCGGTGATGCGTTGAGGATTGGCCGGCGCGTTCGTCGCCACCATCGCCGGTGTCGTGGTGAATGCGCCGCCCAGGTGATCCCAGGTGTCCTCTGGGGCGCTTCCGGTCCAACGGGTGTCGGGCGTTGAGGACGCGTGGATCATCGCAGCGTCTGCGTCGAGGAAGCAGAGATGCAGCCGGGTGTCGGCGTGCATCGCAGCCAGCGCCATGCCCTTCATCGGTCGGATCCTCCTTGGACTTGGCAGATCTCGCCGGCCACGAGAGCACGACGCAGAAACTGTCCGGCCTGGTCTGCCAGTTCGGACCGTTGCCCATGTCCCGACCTCGCCGGGACCGGTCGGTGTCCTCGTACGTCCCGTTCGTGCCGACCTCAGCGCACCGGGACGCAGACTCTACGGTCCTCCTGGACGGGCGGCGTGCGGGTCGGTTTGGCCATGCACGCGTCTGCCGATGGACGCGGCCATGCTCGTTCCTTCCAGAGGGTCCTCCGCGGTCTTGACCCATCCGCCCCCGCGGATTCCGTTGACCCTTGCGTGGCCCAGCGTGACGACGTGGGAGCCCCCGGCACCAGCAGATGGTCGATCCTCTCGCTGCGGAGTCGATTGATGGCGGCGAAGGAGCGGTCGGCCTTCCTTAGGTTGCGTGCCAGCGTGCGCCACACAAAGGCCCGTCGTCTGATTCACGATCGCGTCAGGTCGAGTCACGGCGACTTCCTCGCCCACCGACACCTCATCCAGCTTGGCCATCACGATGCTCTCGGTGCGGCGTGGGGAGACAGTTCTCGGGAACGGGCTCGTCGATCCTTCGAGTCGAACCGGTGGGCAGCAGTTGCACAGCGATCGTCTCGGCGGGGACGGCTCCTTCGTTGCGCAGGAGGTGTGAGTCCGCCCCGCCCGCGTCCACAAAGTTGCTGCCTGCGTTGTAGACGTGCGGACTACAGGCGGGGTCGTCACTGGAGTAGTTCGTCACGGTGCCTGCGATCACGAAGACGAGGCTGGGCCCGGGGTGGGAGTGCCAGCCGGTGTCCGAACCCACGGCGAATTTGTTGTCAACGACGTAGGCATCCGTGATGCCGTGGGTCTTGAGACGGGCGCCCCACAGGGTCGCTGAATCCGGGTGAGAGTTGATGTTGAGCGGGGCGACCGTCGACTTGACGAGGATCGATGTGGTCACACCAGGGACTGGTGTCGTCGCCGAAACCGTGCTGGCGAACAGTGCCACGCCCGCGATACCGAGTACACCGGCCAGGGGCCATCTTGCGTTCATTTCTGTCTCCTTTGATCTTCCTGGGGGGATATTGCTGGTGTCGATGGCCGGACGCCTCGGTGGGTGTCGTTCAGGCAGCGACGTTGGTGTGTGGTCGCCGCCTGCGGGCCGTCACGATCACGGCTCCCGAGGGGCGACTGGGCGGTCACCTCATGCCTCGCTCCTTTCTGATGTGAGGGCTCGGACCACACGGATCGGGTCGTGCCCGGCTCGCTGCGCAGGACGCTCGGCGTCTGTTCGGCACCACCTGGCCGGATGCTCCCTTTGAGAGTGGCTTCGATCGCGTTGATTCGGTATGCCGCGGTGGCTAGGATGCACTCACATCGGGTAAGGGTTTGTTCACCCGCGGACAGGTCCATGACGGGCCGATGGGCGCGCCCCGGAGCCGCACAATCAACTCGTAGCGGCCAACTCCAGTTCGGGGGAGGTTGTGATCGCCATTCCGACGGAGTTCGGGCCGTACACGTTGAACTGGCTGATCGGCCGCGGAGGCATGGGCGAGGTCCACAACGCCTTTGACGCTCGGCACAACCGGTACGTCGCACTGAAGCTGCTCTCGCACGAGGTCAGCGAGGATGAGGACCTGTGCGCCCGGTTCCGGCGCGAGGCCCAGATCGTCGCCACATTGCGGCACCCGCACGTCATCCCGGTTCACGGGTTCGGTGAGATCGAGGGTCGCCTGTACCTCGACATGCGACTCGTCGAGGGCTCGGACCTGGCCGCCATCCTCGAAAGCGGAGCGCTGCCTCCGGGACGGGCCGTGGACATCGTCGAGCAGGTGGCCGGCGCGCTGGAAGCGGCCCACGACGAGGGCCTCGTTCACCGCGACGTCAAGCCGTCGAACGTGCTGATCTCTCGCGGTTCGGGAAGTGCCGACTTTGCCTACCTTGTCGACTTCGGGATCGCTCGGTCAGTCGATGCCCCGACGGTCACCCGCGATGATCGGCCGGTCGGGACGCTGGCGTACATGGCGCCCGAGCGGTTCCGTGGCGCACGCCCTGCCGCGTCAGGGGATATCTACGCGTTGGCCTGCCTGTTGTACGAATGCCTCACGGGGCGACGCCCGTTCGAGAACGCGACCCTGCCAGACCTCTTGTACGCCCACCTCGACGAACCGCCGCCCAAACCGTCGGCGAGCGTGCCCACCCTGGCTGCCTTCGATGCGGTGGTTGCCAAGGGCTTGGCAAAGGATCCAGACGACCGTTACCGGACCGCCACGGACCTGGCTCTGGCTGCCCGGGCTGCCTTGGATGCCGGTCCCAGCACGCGGCGGTTCGTAAGACCGCGACGCTGGGCGGGCCTGCCCGACCGACCGTCGCGCGGCACGCTTGCATCGCTGGTGGCCGTGAGTCTGGTGGCGGTCTCTGCCGTGATCGCGGGTACGACCCGCGGTGGTGACGGCCCGGTAGCCACGATCAGCTCAGTGGGTGAGAACTCGGTCGGCATGCTCGACCCCGCCACCGGACGGTTGACACGCAGCATCGCCGTCGACGCAGGACCGGGCGCGGTCGTAGAGGGGTTCGGCACGATCTGGACGGCGAACACCAACGCGGACACCGTCTCGCGGATCGATCAAACGACGGGCTCGGTGACGCGAATCCTGGTCCAGTCCGCGCCGTCGGCCATCACAATCGGTGCCGGCTCGGTGTGGGTCACCAACGGCGCGTCGGGCACCGTGTCGCGCATCGATCCCGCCACGGACCGGACGCGGACTATCGCGGTCGGCACCGCCCCTGGCGGCGTGACTTTCGCCGCCGGCGCTGTCTGGGTCACCAATTCCGGCGACGCGACAGTGTCGCGTATCGATCCTGCCCAGAATGCGGTCGTGCGGACCATCCCGGTCGGAGCTGGGCCGGGAGCGATCACCGGCGGCAGCAACATCTGGGTGGCCAATGCCACGTCGAACACCGTGTCGCGGATCGATCCGAGCAGCAGTGCTGTCGTGACGATCCCCGTGGGCCATGACCCCGAGGGCATTCACATCGTCGGTGACGACGTCTGGGTGACGAACAACCTGGACGGCACGATTTACCGGATCGCGGCGACCGGCACGTCGGTCACCGCCACCGTGGCCCTCGGAACGGGATCGCAGCCGACGGCGTTGACCGGGGCCGGCGGGATCCTCTGGGTGGTGTCGACGGCCGATGAGGCGCTGTACGAGGTCGATGTCGGGAAGGCCGCAGCACGACTTGTCCGCAAGGTCCCTCTCGGCGTCGTCCCGGCCGCCGTCACGACCGCCGCCAAGGACGGCGCCGTGTGGGTGACCGGCACAATCGATCCTGCGCGTCACCGCGGTGGCGCCATCCGCATTCGTGGAGAGGATCCCGGAACAGTTGACCCGTCATTCGGCGGCACGAAAATCACCTCCGGGCTGCTCAATGGCAGCTACGACGGTCTGGTTGGATTGCGTCACGCTCCTGGCGCGAAGGGGATCGAGATCGTTCCGGACCTCGCGACCGCCCTCCCTGCGCCGACCGACAGCGGGCGCAGCTACACGTTTCGCCTGCGCCCCGGCATCCGGTGGTCCGACGGAAGCCCGCTGACCGTTTCCGACGTCCGACGTGGGTTCGAGCGGGCCATCGTGTCCGGCCTGACAACCGTCCAGAACGAGATCGTGGGCGCGAGCAGCTGCAGCGTGGCCAAGTGCGACATCAGCGGCATCGATATCGACCCGACTGCACGTACCGTCACCATCCACCTCGTCCGGCCGAATGCCACATTCCTTGAGCAAATCGCCACCGTCTGCCCTGCAGTGCCAGCCAGCACACCACTGGCCGAGCAGAAGGTCGTGCCCGTGCCCGCCACCGGGCCATACCGGATCAGCACCTACGTCGCAGGCAAGTCGATCGTCCTCACCCGGAACCCCTACTTCGATCAATGGTCGGAAGCGGCGCAACCCGCTGGATACCCGGATGGCATCGAGTACGAGA
>DASVHT010000140.1:0-3390 GCA_036382455.1 Dermatophilaceae bacterium | reverse complement strand
CAGATGGCCCAACGCACCAGACCATGGATCGCGTTGCCACGATCGGGCTCGGAGAGGGCGAGCCGGTGACTCCGGCCGGACGAGGAGTACCTGCCGTCCCGGATCCGGTTGGGCCACGGCATCAGCAGCTGACCACGTCCGCCCGAGCACTTGGCTTCCGGCAGGTATCCGGCAATCACGTCCCGGCGGCCAAAGGTGTAGGCGCGGACGCCGCCACCCACCTGGACGACGACCGCTTCATGATCGCCATGCCGGATGGTCCACTGTTCTCCGCTGGGGAGCACCTGGTTCGGGGTCACGAATACATGGGTTGCGGTCTAGTTGCTCGGCAACGAGCCCACCGTCGCCGGCATCGCAAGCGTGGTGATGGCAACCTTGTCGGAGGCGCGAGCCAGGACGAACGCCTGCCCGCCCTTCGCGAGTGCCGCCCCCCCGGACGTGGTCGCGGCGTTGCGGCCGTAGGTGCCCTCGAAGCCGTCCGTGCTCTTGAGAGTGATCGAGGTGCCGCTCAGCGCGGTGACCTCGCCGCGCTGGAACACCAGTGCCTGGACGGCACCGCCGACGTTCGCGGTCACGTCACCGTGCAGCGCAGTTCCACCCAGCAGGTTCGCGAGCCCGCCGAGCCCCTGGCCCCGACCGCCCGGCAACCCGGGCAGGTTGCGGGGGTTCCTGTTGTTGTTTGTGCCAGGTCCCTGACCCTGACGGTTACCGAATCCGTTGCCGTTGCCGTTGCCGTTGCCGTTGCCCGGGCCGTTCTGGCCGAGGAAGCGGTCGACCTGCCGGTTCCCCAGCAGGTCGACCCGATCGTGGTTACGCAGCACCACCAGGCCCGTGACGCCGATGCCGAGCAGCAGAAGAAGGGCGACGGCAGCGGCAGAGAGGGCAAGGGCCAGGCGCCGACCGGACGTGGAGGTTGCCTTGCGCCATCTGCTCGTGGGGGGCGGGTACATCGGAGCGGGGCCAGCGGTCGGTCCAACCGGCGGGGCACTGTAGGCGGGCGCCATCGGCTGGGTAGGTGGGTTGCCCCCCGCCGGCTCGTTGGACGGTTGGTGAGGCGGCGTGCTGGGCGGCTGCACCGGAGGCTGATCTGACATGAAGTTCCCTTCGCTTAGCCCCAGCATCCCGCACCCACCCGAGAGATGTCAGGGAGAAGCCTGAGAGTTGTCTATGAGCCGTGCTTGGCCAGCCCGAGGATCTCCACCGCATCCGCCCGCATCTCCACCTTGCGGATCTTGCCCGTCACCGTCATCGGGAACCCGTCGACGACATGGACGTAGCGCGGCACCTTGTAGTGCGCGAGCCTGCCGTCGCAGAACGTCCGAACACCCTCTGCTGTCAACGGTTCCGAACCCGGGCGCATCACAACCCAGGCCATCAGCTCCTCGCCGTACTTCGGGTCGGGGACACCAATGACCTGGACGTCGGCGATGTCGGGATGGCTGTACAGGAACTCCTCGACCTCGCGTGGATAGACATTCTCACCGCCCCGGATCACCATGTCCTTGATCCGGCCGACGATGGATACATAGCCGCCTTCATCCATCGTCGCCAGGTCGCCGGTGTGCATCCAGCCAGCGGCGTCGATGGCCTCCGCGGTCTTGTCCGGCTCGTTCCAGTAGCCCAACATCACGCTCGGGCCGCGCGTGCAGAGCTCACCGGGCGCTCCCCTGCCGACGACTCGTCCCATGGCCGGGTCCACGACCTTGACCTCGATGTGCGGGATAACCCGTCCCACGGTCTCCGTCCGCCGAGCCAGGTCGTCGTCGACCCTGGTCATGGTCGAGACCGGGGAGGTCTCGGTCATCCCATAGGCGATGGCGACCTCCGACATGTTCATCTCGGCTATCACGCGTTTCATCACCTCGACGGGGCACGGCGAGCCGGCCATGATCCCCGTGCGCAGCGAGGACAGGTCATAGGTGGCGAAGTCTGTGAGCCCCAGCTCGGCAATGAACATCGTCGGAACCCCGTAGAGACTCGTACAGCGTTCCTGCTCAACGGCTTTGAGGGTTGCGGCAGGGTCGAACGCCGGGGCTGGGATCACCATGCAGGCCCCGTGGCTCGTGGCCGCGAGGTTGCCCATGACCATGCCGAAGCAGTGGTAGAACGGCACCGGCAGACAGATCCGGTCATGCTCGGTGTAGCTCACGAGCTCGCCCACGAAGAAGCCGTTGTTGAGGATGTTGTGGTGGCTCAGCGTCGCCCCCTTGGGGAACCCCGTCGTGCCGGAGGTGTACTGGATGTTGATCGCGTCGTCGGAGTCGAGCGTGGACATCCGCGCGACCAGCTGGTCCATGGAGGCGCCGGCCCCGGCGGCGACCAGCTCGTCCCAGCTGGCCTCGCCGATATAGACGACCTCGCGCAGGTCCGGCCACTGTGACCGCACCTCATCGATCATGGCCCGGTAGTCGGACGTCTTGTGCACAACGGCGCTGACGAGCATGCGCAAGCCCGACTGCCCAAGGACATAGGCGAGCTCGTGACTTCGATAGGCCGGGTTGACGTTGACCAGCACCGCGCCGACCTTGGCCGAGGCGTACTGCAGCACGGTCCACTCAGGACAGTTCGGCGCCCAGATGCCGATCCGGTCGCCGGCTTCAACGCCAACGGCCAGCAGGCCAAGCGCGAGGGCCGTGACGTCGGCATCGAGCTCGAGGTACGTCCAGCGGCGGCCGCTGGGCACGTCGACCATGGCCTCAGCATCGGGGAAACGCGCAACAGTGCGCGCAAGGTTGTCCCCGATCGTGTCACCCAGCAACGGTGTTTCGGAGGTTCCTGAGCCGTAGGACGGGAGCGTTTGAGCGTGCACATTTCCTCCACTTTGCGAGACGTGGTTTGCGCCCATCCTCGCCACCGTCCCTCTGTACGGCAAGCAAGGCCTCGCCAGCCAACTACCGTATGACGGGTGCGCCCCCCCTCGTCCCGACCAGCCTCCGCCCTCAGGAGCCTCGCCGACGACGTCCGAAGCCGAAGTGACGATCAGCTCCAGGAGCTGGTGCGCCGTCGGCCCGACCTGGCCCGGCCTGCGCCCAGCGACCTGACCTCGCTGGCCGCTCGCGCCAGCACACGCTCCAGCGTCCAGCGGGCCCTTGACGGACTCGACCGGGGGCATCTGGAGGTCCTCGAGGCGCTCGTCGTCAGCGGCGACCCGGTCGACCTCGGCAGGACCACAACACTCCTCGGTCGGCCGGCAATGTCCCTGGACGGGTTCGTCCAGGACCTGTGGGATCGCGCACTTCTGTGGCGCGGCGGCGATGGCCAGCACGTCGTGAGGGCGGCCGCCGAGGTGCTCGGCCCCCACCCGGCCGGCCTCGGACCGACCATCGCCGACCTGCGCGGCTCGACCCCCGCCTCGTACGCCTCCCCCGAGGCACTCGACGCCGTCATCGC
>DASVHT010000139.1:0-5674 GCA_036382455.1 Dermatophilaceae bacterium | reverse complement strand
GTGCCCATCGCCAGTCCGAGGTCGGCCTGGGCCAGTGCGGCAGCGTCGTTGACCCCGTCGCCGACCATCGCGACCACCTTTCCGTTGTCCTGCAGCGCTTTCACCGCAGAGACCTTGTCGGCAGGCAGGACCTCGGCGATGACGTCCTGTGGTTCGATACCGACCTTGGCAGCGACCGCGTGGGCGGCCCGGGCGTTGTCCCCGGTGAGCAGCATCGGCCGAAGCCCGAGCGCGCGGAACTGCGCAATGGCCTGCGCGGAGGTGTCCTTGATGGTGTCGGCCACCACGATGACCCCGCGGGCGGCGCCGTCCCAAGCCACCCAGACCGGGGTCTGGCCGGCGGCCTCTGCCGCGTCGGCGGTCGCGATCAGGTCGGCGGGGGCTTGGATGGACCACTCCTTCGCAAGCCATGACCTGCGGCCAACCAGGACAGCATGGCCGTCCACGACCCCCGAGACGCCCCTGCCATCGTGGTTGCTGAAGTCCTCGACCGCGGGCAACGCGTTCTCGTTGGCAGCTTTGGCGGCAACCGCGATGGCCTTGGCGATGGGGTGCTCGGACGCGTCCTCGAGGGCGCCGGCGAGAGTCCGTATCTCGGCCACCGTCTCTGCAGAGGCCGCGTGGACCGCGGCCACGCCCATCTTGCCCGTGGTGATGGTGCCGGTCTTGTCGAGCAGGATCGTGTCCACCCGGCGGGTCGACTCCAGAACCTGTGGCCCCTTGATCAGGATGCCGAGCTGGGCGCCGCGGCCGGTGCCGACCATGAGAGCAGTCGGGGTGGCCAGGCCCAGGGCGCACGGGCAGGCGATGATCAGGACAGCCACTGAGGCGGTGAATGCGGCGGTCGGGGAGTGACCCGTCAGCAGCCACACGGCCAGCGTGCTCAGAGCCAGGAGGATGACGACCGGGACGAAGATGCCCGAGACCCGGTCCGCCAGGCGCTGGACCTGCGCCTTGCCGTTCTGGGCGTCCTCGACCAGGCGTGACATCTGAGCCAGCTGCGTGTCGGCGCCGACCCGGGTCGCCCGGACTATCAGCCTCCCGCCGGCGTTGACCGTCGCACCGACCACAGCATCGCCGGGGCTAACCTCGACCGGCACCGACTCGCCCGTGAGCATGGAGGCGTCGACAGCGGAGGTGCCTTCGGTGACGATGCCGTCGGTCGCGACCTTTTCACCGGGGCGGACGCTGAACACGTCTCCGACGACGAGCTGGTCGACCGGGATCCGCACCTCGACCCCGTCGCGCAGGACGGCGACGTCCTTGGCGCCCATGTTCATCAGGGCGCGCAGCGCGGCTCCGGAGCGTTTCTTGGCCGTGGCCTCGAAGTAGCGTCCGGACAGGATGAACACGGTGACCACCGAGGCGGCCTCGAGGTAGATGTGAGCTGTTCCGCCATCGCGTGAGGGCATCAGCTCAAAGCTCATTCGTTCGCCGACCATCCCCGCGCCGCCGAAGAAGAGCGCCCACAGCGACCACAGCCACGCTGCGCTGACCCCCACCGAGATCAGGGTGTCCATGGTCGCGGCGCGGTGGCGGGCGTTGGTGAACGCGGCCCGGTGGAAGGGCAGCGCACCCCACACCACGACGGGGGAGGCCAGGGTCAGGGACAGCCACTGCCAGTTGTCGAACTGCAGGGGTGGAATCATCGACAGCAGGAGCACGGGCAGGCTGAGGATCGCGGAGATGACCAGCCGTTGCCGCAGCCGAGAGACCTCGTCGTCCTTCTCCTCATCCTCACCCTCATCGGCCGACGCGCTCTCGACCTTCGGGACGGGCAGCGCTGCGGTGTAGCCGGTTGCCTCGATGGTGGAGACGAAGTCCGCGGGGGTGAGGGTTCCGGAGTACGTCACCTTGGCCTTCTCCGTGGAGTAGTTGACCGTGGCGATGACGCCGTCGAGCTTGTTCAGCTTCTTCTCGATCCGGGCGGCACACGAGGCGCACGTCATCCCGCCGATCACGAGCTCGACGCTGTGGGCCGCGGCGACGTCGCTGGGGGTGGTGGTCGTGCTCATGGGGTTCCTCTTCTCGTGTACCCGCTCGGGCGCAGGTTCTGTCGCGATCAGGTCGTCGTGGTCAGGCAGTCGCGAGCTGGTACTCGCCTGCCTCGTCCAGCGCGGCGGCTACCTCGGCGTCGGAGATTGCCTTGTCCGCGGTGATGCTCAGGGCTGAGGTGCCGCCCGCGACCAGGTCGATCTTCACGTCTGTCACGCCGGGAACCGCTCGAATCTCGTTGGTGATGGCACCGACACAGTGTCCGCAGGTCAGACCGGTAACGGGGAAGATCTGGTTGCTCATGGAACTCTCCTTGTCGTGGTGTTGCTGGGGGTTGATGGACCTCATGTGGTCATGGGGCACAGATGGTTCAGGAGCGCACCAGGCGGGCGATCGCCGCCGAGGCTTCCTTCAGCTTGTCCGATGCGGTGTCGCCGCCGGTGTGGATGGCGTTGGTGACGCAGTGGCTCAGGTGCTCGTCGAGCAAGGCCAGGGCAACCGCCTCCAGTGCCTTGGTGGCCGCTGAGATCTGGGTGAGCACATCGATGCAGTAGGTGTCCTGCTCGACCATGCGGTGCACGCCCCGGACCTGCCCCTCGATGCGGCGAAGCCGCTTCAGGTGAGCTTCTTTGTTGGCCTGGTAGCCCGGGGGGTGGTCCACGGTCTTCACTCCTTCGCAGGTACCCATGGGGGGTATGTGTCAGTTGCCACCATACCCCCCATGGGTATCCCCCCGTCAATGTGGAGGCGCCACCGGGCACCATAGGAAGCTGGCGCTGTCCACGCGCCCAGAAGTCGGGAGGTCAGCGGACCGCGTCGTCGGCGCGACGTCGCCACCGTCGTGGGAGCCACTTCCCGCTGGTGGTCGGGCTGTCAGGAACGTCCCGCACAGCCGCCCAGGTCGGTGCCGCGGGCGCCTGCTCGAGCCGCTCGTGAAGCCGGGCACGGATCTCCTCGGGCGCCAGCTGGGCCCGGGATCGCTGCTCTCGCGCGATGATGACACCGGCTGCCGCGACACCGGCCAGACCGGCGAGACCGAGAACCTTCCAGAGTTTCATGAACAGGAGATCCTTCCGTGGATGACGCAGTACTGAGCCTGGAGGCCGCCGTCGACCTGACCCGCACCGGCGACCTGTGGCTGTTCCGGGGCAGCTCGACCGCAGACCACGCTATCCGTGCCATCACCAACGCACCCGTCAACCACGTTGGAATGGCGGTCGTGCTCGACGATCTGCCGCCCTTGATGTGGCACGCGGAGCTCGGTCGCGGCCTGCTCGACGTGTGGACCGGCGACCACCACCGCGGCGCGCAGCTGCATGACCTGCTGTCGGCGGTCGAACAGTGGAGCCACCGTTACAACCAGCAGACCTGGTTGCGGCAGCTCGACTGCCCTATGACTCGCGAGATGGAGGACTCACTGCTGCGAGCCATCGCCCGCACCAACGGCACCCCGTTCCCCGCGACGGCGGCCCTGGCCGGCCGCTGGCTCCGTGGCCGGCTGCGTCGACCAGCGCCGGTGGAGTCGACCTACTGCGCCGAGGTCGTCGCCGCCGCCTACGGGGCGATGGGGCTCCTCGCCGGGGATCGGCCGACGAACTACTACGACCCCGGCAAGTTCTGGTCCGGCGACGCCCTGCGTCTGGTCGGCGACGCCCGCCTGGGCGCCGAGATCCGTGTGGACGTGCCCTTGCCGATCCGACAGCCGGCGCCAAGTGACGAACGGGCATGAGAAGGCTGCTCGGCGCTCACGGCGCAGCTAGAAATTGCTCGCCATGTTCGTGAAACGGGAGTAGTGCCCCTGGAACGCCACCGTGATGGTGTCGGTCGGACCGTTGCGGTGCTTGGCGACGATGAGGTCGGCCTCGCCTTCACGAGGTGACTCACGCTCGTACATGGACTCACGGTGAAGCAGGATCACCATGTCGGCATCCTGCTCGATGCTGCCACTTTCACGAAGGTCGCTCATCTGCGGCTTCTTGTCCTGCCGCTGCTCGCTGCCACGGTTCAGCTGGGAGATGGCGATGACCGGAACCTCGAGCTCCTTGGCCAAGAGCTTGAGGGCACGGGAGAACTCCGCGACCTCCTGCTGGCGGCTCTCGACCCGTTTGCCCGAGCTCATCAGCTGCAGGTAGTCGATGATCACAAGGCGCAGATTGTGACGCTGTTTGAGACGCCGACACTTCGCCCGGATCTCCATCAGGGACATGTTCGGCGAATCATCAATGAACAGTGGAGCATCGGAGACCTCGGCCATCGTGCGGGCCAACCGGGTCCAGTCCTCGTCGCGCATCGTGCCCTTGCGCATGTTCTGCAGCTGGATCGAGGCCTCCGCCGAAAGCAGTCGCATGGTGATCTCGGTGCGACTCATCTCGAGACTGAACAGGACCGTGGCCATCTTGTGTCTGATGGCAGCCGACCGTGCAACGTCCAATCCCCATGTCGACTTTCCCACAGCCGGCCGCGCCGCCACGACGATCATCTGACCGGGGTGCAGACCGTTGGTCAGGTTGTCGAAGTCAGTGAATCCCGTTGGGACACCGGTCATCTCACCGGATCGGCCCGATGCGTGCTCGATCTCGTCGACCGTGGCCTCGAGCACATCGCCGAGCACCGCGTAGTCATCGCCGCCGCGTTTGTCCGCCACCGCGTAGATTTCGGCCTGGGCTGCGTTGACGATGTCGACGACGTCCCCACCCCCCTGGCCATAGCCCATCTGGACGATCTTCGTGCCGGCGTCGACGAGGCGCCGCAGCACCGCCCGCTCGGCCACGATCTGGGCGTAGTAGCCGGCATTGGCCGCCGTCGGCACCGAGGAGATCAGCTGGTGCAGATATGCCTGCCCACCAACACGAACCAGGTCCCCACGCTTGGTCAGCTCATCGGCGACGGTGATGGCGTCGGCCGGCTCGCCACGGCTGTAGAGATCCAGGATCGCGTCATAGATCAGCTCGTGTGCGGGACGGTAGAAGTCGACCGCCTTGAGCCCCTCGACGCAGTCGGCGATGGCGTCCTTGGACAGCAGCATTCCGCCGATGACGCTCTGCTCGGCGTGGACGTCCTGCGGAGGCAACCGGTCGTCGGCCGATCCGTAGGAGGACCCGGTGGGTGCGTCGTACGACCCGATGTTCAACTCTGCGATCGACACGAGCGTCCCCTTTGATCCCGACCCTGCAACCGGACTGACGACCAGCACACCACGCTGGTCCGACAGGCCCCGCGAAATGACAGCGGGGGCCATCGCCCATGCAGTGATCGGCGCGAACCAGTCACGCTATTGCTGCATGCCCGCAGACTCAAACAGGTCCTGTGAGCATCGTGGGGACAAGCTGTGCACCACGCCGAGACCAGCTGTGCACAGGGTGGGGACAAGGCTGTGAACTACAACATTTCTTGGCGCGCCCCACGCCGGCTGACCTGCGCAAACGTTGTCCACCGCCCTGTGGACAAAAAATAGTTCTGTGCTGGTTGCCCAACCCCCTGCGGCGGGGTCCTGCGCACCCTCGCGCAGCAGGTCCTTCAAGAAGCCGGACTGGCCGAGGGGGCCAGAAGCGACGCCCTCGTCCGCGGCATACCGCTGACGCCGCGACGAGCTGGTCGCACGGCAAGCACCTGGTTGACCCCGAGGCGGTTGGCCTCAAAGCCGAGCGCTGAGCCCGCCATGTACAACCGCCACACCCTC
>DASVHT010000138.1:0-2610 GCA_036382455.1 Dermatophilaceae bacterium | reverse complement strand
CGGTCCATCGCGCAGCGCCGGCTGCAGCGCCGCCTGGGAACCGCCGACGCATCCACCCTGGCCACCGTCGACGACTGGCTCCGCCGCCTCACTGGCCTGTAGCAGTCCCGGCAGCCCTCCCCCAAAATGCCCCGCTCTCCCTCTCCGGTAATTGGGGTTGTCCGTCGCGAACGGAACATGTACATTTACGGAAACAGGGAGCTGCCGTGGATGTAAAAGGTGCGGCGCTGCGCCCTTCCGTACGCGCTCCGCAGCGGGAGGCGGACATCGTTCGAAGTGCGCTCGCTGCACTCAAGGAGCGGCTGCCGGACGCCTGGACGGCCGCTCCATCTAGCGATGTACGAGACCGAGGCGTTGACGCGATCATCAAGCTGACTGCCCCGGACGGGACGGTGGTAACTCTGGTGCTTGAGTGCAAGCGAGCGCTCCTTACGCGCGACCTTCCTGCGCTGCGCGAGCAGTTGAAGAGCGCCACTAAGGCGATCGCTCCAACTGCAGTGCCAGTAGTGGTCTCCCGATACCTCTCGCCTTCAGTGCGGAACTGGCTGGACGACGGGGGCCTCTCATACCTGGACGTCACCGGCAACCTTCGCCTGACGTCAACCCAGCCGGCTCTGTTCATTCGCGACAGAGGAGCGGATCGGGATCCATGGCGGAAGCCTGGGAGGCCACGCGGCACTCTCAAGGGAGTACCCGCCGCCCGAGTCGTTCGTGCGCTCGTGGACTTCTTTCCACCGGTGTCGGCGCCGGCGTTGGTTCAACGCGCACGTTCCTCCACCGGCGCGACGTATCGCGTACTGGAGTTCCTGGACGAGGAAGCGCTCATTACGCGAAGCGGTCGGGGCGTTGAATCCGTCATGTGGCGCCAGTTGATCGAGCGGTGGAGCGAGGACTACGGCTTTCAGCAGAGCAACAGCGTGTCGGGTTACGTGCAGCCACGCGGGATCTCGGCGCTTGTGAATCAGCTTCCTCAGGCGAAGACATTGACATACGTAGTTACCGGTTCCTTAGCCGCCCAGCGCCTGGCTCCTTACGCTCCGCCTCGATTGGCCACCCTCTACGTCGATGACCCTGTTGTATCCGCAGATGTGCTCGGCCTGCGCGCTGTCGAGACTGGCGCTAACGTCCTGCTGGCTGTCCCGAAATCCGACATGGTGTTCGATCGATCCGCGTTGGCCGGCGGGGTGAAGTACGCCGCCCCCAGCCAGGTGGCGGTCGACTTGCTGACCGGCCCAGGCCGAGCCCCATCGGAAGCACAAGAACTCCTCGACTGGATGGAGAAGAATGAGCCCGTGTGGCGACGCCGACCTGTTGGTTAAGGCACGCACCGTCCTTCTCGACGCACTTGAGGCGCTACGCCAGTATCAAACCGCAGTGGTGGTCATCGGCGCACAGGCGATCTACCTGCACACCGGCGCCGCGGAGGTGGCCCTGCCCGAGGCCACCAAGGACAGTGACCTCGCCCTCGACACGCGAGTGCTCCCGACGGACCCCCGCTTCGAGGACGCAATGACCGCGGCCGGCTTCCGCCAATTCGGAAACCCTGGCAACTGGCAGGACCACCGCGGCATTCCGGTCGACCTTATGGTTCCGGAGGCGCTCGCCGGTGCAGCCGCCAAGGGCCGCCGTGGCATCCGCGTCGAACCCTTCGGAAAGGAATCCGCGCGCCGGGCGGTCGGTCTGGAAGCAGCTGTCATCGACCACAGCCTCATGCCGATCCCGGCGTTAGCGGCAGGCGACGATCGGGTTGTGTCCGCCAAGGTCGCTGGTCCCGCCGCGCTGCTCGTTGCCAAGCTCCACAAGATCGGTGAGCGACAGGGCGCAGGCTCGCGTCGCCTCATTAACGACAAGGACGCTCACGACGCCTACCGGCTGCTCGTAGCGACTCCTACGGCCCACCTCGCCGGCCAGATCAACCAACTACGTGCTGACGAATTAGCGGGCTCCGTCACCGAACAGGCGTTGACCTACCTACGCGAGATGTTCGCCGCAGGACCTTCAGCGCTCGGCTCGACGATGGCAGGCCGCGCCGAGCAAGGTGTGGGAGACCCCGCGACGGTAGCAGCGTCCGTCTCCTTTCTCGCGATGGACTTGCTCGAAAGCACGGGAAATGCGTGAGTCGACACGCGCACGGCCGCTGGGGTGCCGCGGCAGTAAACCGTGATCCCTTGACGCAATACAAGCCGTTCTGACATCAGATTCATTACCGGCTCTACCGCGTAAGCCGCGAAGGGAGGACACCCCTCATCAGAGGGGCCGGCTGGTGGCGTCCTCCCGGGTTGACACCGCGCCAGCATAGGGCAACCGAGGGGCAAAAGGTCAACGCCGACACGACCAGACGGCCGCAATGGGGCCGCACCAGCCAGGCGCTGTTCGCCGCGAACGATAACCGACGGCAAATGCGCCAGCGGGCCGCTGCGCAGGTCGGCGTGGACCTGCTCGATGATCGCGTGCGCCCGGTGGGTCTTTTCGGCCTGGACCAGCGGGAGCGGGCTGTCGGTGAACACGGCGTGGTAGCGGTAGAGCGCGAACAACTCGCCTTGCCGGTCACCGCCGGCACCCGACGTGGCGGTCTTGGCGGTCGGGTTCAGGCGTTTCACCCGGCGCACG
>DASVHT010000137.1:0-6620 GCA_036382455.1 Dermatophilaceae bacterium | reverse complement strand
GTTGGTAGGGCGTGTCTCCGCGCATCGACTGACCGTCGATGACGACGTGCCCGGACGCCGTATGCGCTGCCACGTCGTACCCGCCACCCTGAGGGATGCGGACCGTGACGTCACCCGATACGGAGTTGGACTGGATCTGGGCCCGGCCATCGGTCAGGTCGAGGGTGATGTCCCCGCTGACAGTGTTGAGCTTGACCTGGTGCAGGCGGCTGGCCTGGACGGTGAGTGCACCAGAGATCGAGTTGCCCTTGAAGTCACCAGTGAGAGCGTGACACTCGATGTCGCCGCTGACGGTGTTGGCGTCGACGTTGCCGGTGATCTCATCGAGAGTAATCACGCCCGTGACGGTGTTGGCCTTGACCGTGGCACGCACCCCGTTGATCAGGGCCTCCGCGCTGACGGTGCTGGCGTTGATCTCCGTCGTGGCGGGCACGGAGATGCTGACCCTCGCGCTGCGCCTGCCCTTGTCCTGGGTCAAAGACGTCAGGCTGTCCCAGAGGTTGCCGTTCTTCTCCTTGACGTGGCTGATCTTCAAGGTTGAGCCGTCCCAGCTGACGAGCAGGGGCTTCCCGTCGACCTCGTGGACCTCGAGCCGCGCCGTGGGGGAGTCGTCATGGGTGACGATGTCGACCCGTCCGGCGACCAGGCCGAGTTTGAGCTTGCGGACGGTCTCGTTCTCGTCGCCGATGTCGAGCACCTTCGGTCCGTCGATCTGCCATTCCGCTGCCATCTGGGTTCCCTTGCGTCTCGGGCGTTGGCGACCACTCGCCATACGCGTTATATCGCGTTCTGCAAACTCACGATATAACGCGATGTATCGCGAGTGCAACCCCCCGCGTGCCACGAAAAGCTCGACGTCAGAGCCAGCCCCGCCCGGACCGTCTCCAGCCGTTCGCGTCGGTGGTGGCGCTGAGGTTTGGATCGATATCGCGGACCAGCGAGCACTGTCATCGCCGACATCAGCGGACTCAGCGACCGAGGTCCAGCCACTTGTCCCAGCCGCCGTGGAGGACGAGCCACGCGATCAACCCGTAGCCTGCCTGCCCGGGGTGAACGCCGTCATGGGACGCGCCCAGGTCCGAGTGCCACTGCTCATGACCGATCAGCGGCCGGTAGCAGTCGACATACGAGACGCCGCGGCGGGCACACACGTCAGCCTGCGCCTCAACCACAATCTCGAGCCGCGCGTTCAGGTCCGCATCCAGCGTCGGCGGGGGCCCAACCGCGAACACTGCCACCCCGCTGGCGGCGGCGTCGTCGAGGATGTTGGCGAGGTTCAGTCGGACGCGCGCGGTTGTCACGTCGTTCACGGCGTCGTTGTGGCCAACCGCTACGACCAGACGCTTCTCCGAACGGTCCTTCCACCGCGGAGGGCACTCGGTGCGCCAGCGGGCCAGCACATCGGCGGAGGAGTCGCCACGCACCCCCAGCTGGTATGCCGTGATGTCCACCCCAGGATGTGCGGTGCGCCCCACGACGCGCGGGACCCAGCCAAGGCCCTTGGGGTCGCCGTATCCCGCGACGTAGGCGTCCCCGATGAACACGAGCGCAATGTCGCGCGGACCATCGCCCACCTCGAACTGCGCGCTCGGGTTGAACTCGGTAACGACCTCCGGCGAGGAGTCATCCCCTGAGTGGTCGGTGGCGTAGTAGTCGACAAAGCTCACGCGGGTTCAGTCCTCATCGTCGTCGAGTCGGGCGAGCCAGGTGGCCAGGCGCTCGATGGGGGTCTCGAACTCGGGGTGCTGGTCGACGAAGGTGCGAAGCTGCTCGGCCAGCCATTCGAGGCTGACCTGGTCCTCGCCCCGGCGCGCTGCCAGCTCCTCGATTCCGCGATCCGTGAAGTACACGCCTGTGAGGTTATCGCGACAGCCCTCGCAGATCGCGCTCGCCGTGCGGTTGGCCGCCATCCGTTCCTCTTGCCCCGGTCAGGGCTGGAGGCCCATGACCCCGCTTGTTGCGCCGAAACCACCGAATCGGGCCTGTCGAACGACGGAAACGGTGGTTTGGGAGCAACAAGGGAGCGTGGCGGACGTCCGAGGCCACGTCCGGGGTACAGACGCCAGACCTCAGCGGTTGAAGGCCTTGGCGATCAGCTCGGCCTGCTGCACCGCGTGCTTCTTGCTCGAGCCGGTGGCCGGTGAGGCGGAGGCGGCCCGGGATGCCACGCCCAGAACTCGGGTCTCACCGCGGTCGGCCAGTGCCTGCGGCAGGTTCAGTGCCATGAACGGCCAGGCACCCTGGTTGGAGGGCTCGTCCTGGACCCACATGATCTCGGCATCAGGGTAGGCCTTGACGGCCAGCGCGATCTCGTCGGCCGGCAGGGGAGCCAGCTGCTCGATACGCAGGATCGCGGTTGCGCCGTCCTGGCGCTTGGTGCGCTCGGCCTCGAGGTCGTGGATGACCTTGCCCGAGGCCATGAGCACCCGGGTCACGGCGTGCGAGTCGAGCGTGGCCGTGTCGGGCAGCACCGGCTGGAAAGTCCCCGACGTGAAGTCCCCGACAGCCGACGAAGCACCCTTGAGGCGCAGCATCGACTTGGGCGTGAACACGATCAGGGGACGCCGTGGCCGTTGGTAGGCCTGGCGACGCAACAGGTGGAAGTACGACGCAGGCGTCGAGGGGTAGGCCACCGTCATGTTGTCCTCGGCGCACATCTGCAGGAAACGCTCGATACGGGCCGAGGAGTGGTCCGGGCCCTGACCCTCATAGCCATGGGGGAGCAGGAGCACGACCGACGAGCGCTGGCCCCACTTCTGCTCCGAGGAGGCGATGAACTCGTCGATGATGGTCTGGGCGCCGCCGGCGAAGTCGCCGAACTGCGCCTCCCATAGGACGAGCGCGTCGGGCCGCTCGACGGAGTAGCCGTACTCGAATCCCATCACCGCGAACTCGGACAGCAGCGAGTCATAGATCCAGAACCGGGCCTGGCCCTCGCCCAGGTAGAGAAGCGGCGTCCACTCCTCAGCCGTCACCTTGTCGATGAGAACCGCATGGCGTTGTACGAAGGTGCCTCGACGCGAGTCCTGACCCGCGAGGCGCACCGGGACGCCTTCCTTGAGCAGGGTGCCGAAGGCGAGAAGCTCGCCCATCGCCCAGTCGATCCCGCCCTCGCGGACCATGGCCGCTCGTCTTTCCATGAGCGATGACAGCTTGGGATGCAGCGTGAAGCCTGCCGGCACGTTCATGAACGCGTCGCCGATGTGCTGCAGCTGGTCGGCGGAGACCGCGGTCGCCACGCTGCGAGGCGGGGTGTGCTCGTCGTCCTCCTGCGCCGAGGGGCGTTCAAGGCCGCCGTGGCCCACGGTGTCGGTGCCGGGGACCTCGCCCGCATGGGCCTGGTAGGACGTCTGTTCTGTGTTCCTGACCGCTTCCTTGGTCTCGACGAACACCCGCTCGAGCTGCTGCTGGTAGTCGCGCAGTGCTGCCTCCGCCTCCTCGACGGTGATGTCGCCGCGACCGATCAGGGCCTCGCTGTAGAGCTTGCGAACCGAGCGCTTGGCCTCGATCAGGTTGTACATCAGCGGCTGGGTCATCGAGGGGTCGTCGCCCTCGTTGTGACCTCGGCGGCGGTAGCAGACCATGTCGATGACGACGTCCTTGTTGAACTCCTTCCGGAAGTCATAGGCCAGCTCCGCGACCCGCACGCACCCCTCCGGGTCGTCGCCGTTGACGTGGAAGATCGGCGCCTGGATCATCCGCGCGACATCCGTGGAGTAGAACGAGGAGCGCGACGAGGCTGGTGAGGTGGTGAAGCCGACCTGGTTGTTGATGACGACGTGGACCGTGCCGCCGGTGCGGTAGCCGCGCAGCTGCGAGAGGTTCAGCGTCTCGGCCACGACACCCTGACCCGCAAAAGCGGCGTCGCCGTGCACCAGCACTGGCAGGACGGTGAACGCCTCGCCGGCCAGGTCGAGCCGGTCCTGCTTGGCTCGCACGATGCCCTCGAGGACCGGGTTGACCGCCTCGAGGTGCGAGGGGTTGGCGGCCAGGTAGACCTTGGTCCTCGCGCCGTCCTCCGTGACGAACTCACCCTCGGTGCCGAGGTGGTACTTGACGTCGCCGGAGCCCTGGACCGACGTGGGGTCCTGGGTGCCCTCGAACTCGCGGAAGATCTGGCCGTAGGACTTCCCGGCGAGGTTGGCCAGCACGTTGAGGCGGCCACGGTGCGGCATACCGATGCAGACCTCGTCCAGGCCCTCGCCCGCCGCGCGGCACAGGATCCTGTCGAGAAGGGGGATCACGGACTCGCCACCCTCCAGGCTGAAGCGCTTCTGCCCGACGAACTTGGTCTGCAGGAACGTCTCGAACGCCTCAGCGGCGTTGAGCCGCCTCAGGATTCGCAACTGTTCGCCGGTCGAGGTCTTGGGGTAGGGCCCCTCAACCTTGGACTGCAGCCAGGCGCGCTGGTCGGGGTCCTGGATGTGCATGTACTCGACGCCGACGGTCCGGCAGTAGGCGTCGCGCAGGATGCCCAGGATCTGGCGGAGCGTGAGCATCGGCGCCCCGCCGAAGCCGCCGGTGGCGAAGTCGCGATCGAGGTCCCACAGCGTGAGGCCGTGGGCGGTGACGTCGAGGTCGGCGTGATGGCGCTGGCGGTACTCGAGCGGGTCGGTGTCGGCCATGAGGTGGCCGCGCACGCGGTAGGCGTGGATGAGCTCCTGCACGCGAGCCGTCTTGTTGACATCCGCGTCTTGGCTGGCCGAGATGTCCTGGATCCAGCGGATGGGCTCGTAGGGGATCCGCAGCGACTCGAAGACCTCGTCGTAGAAGCGACTCCCGCCCAGGAGCAGCTCGTGCAGGATCCGCAGGAACTCACCGGACTGCGCGCCCTGGATGATGCGGTGGTCGTAGGTCGAGGTGATCGTGATGGTCTTGCTGACGGCGTTGCGGTTAAGCGTCTCCTGGCTGGCGCCCTGCCACTCGGCGGGGTACTCGAGCGCGCCGACGCCGATGATCGCGCCCTGGCCGGACATCAGCCGAGGCACCGAGTGGACCGTGCCGATCGTGCCGGGGTTGGTCAGGCTGATCGTCGTGCCCTGGAAGTCCTCGACGGTCAGTGTGTTCCTGCGCGCCTTGCGGACGACCTCCTCGTATGCCGTCCAGAAGTGCGAGAAGTCCATCGCCTCGGTCGCCTTGATGCACGGCACGAGCAGCGTGCGGGTGCCGTCGGGCTTGGGAATGTCGATGGCGAGCCCGAGGTTGATGTGCGCCGGCGTGATGAGGGACGGCTTGCCGTCACGCTCGGCGAAGCCGTTGTTCATCTGCGGCAGCAGGGCCAGGGCCTTGACGATCGCGTAGCCGATCAGGTGGGTGAAGCTGACCTTGCCGCCGCGGCTGCGCGCGAGATGGTTGTTGATGACCACCCGGTTGTCCATGAGGAGCTTGGCGGGAACGGTGCGCACGCTGGTCGCGGTCGGCACCGTCAGGCTCGACTCCATGTTGACCACGGTGCGGGCGGCCGCGCCACGAAGCGGCTGGATCCCATCCTGGCTCAGCGGCCCCGTGGGAGTGACCCGGGGCAGGTCGCGCGTCTTCGGGACCGTCTTCGCCGGCTCGGCGGTATCCGCGTCCGGTCGGCTCGCTGGAGAGGGCGCGGCGGCTGGTGTTGCGGCGGGGGCTGGCGCGGCGCCCGGTGCACCGGCAGGGGAGGAGACACCGGCAGCGGGGGCGGCCGGCATACCCGAGCCGTTGGTCCTGTCGTTGACAACATGGGCTGGGCGGTAGTCGGCGAAGAACTCCCACCACGCCGCGTCCACCGAGTTCTTGTCCTGAAGGTAGCGCTGGTACAGCTCGTCCACGAGCCATTCGTTCGGGCCGAAGGCCGCCATGGGGTCGTTGGCAGGTGGCTGCTCAGGCACGGCGAGTACGCCTCTTTCGTTGGCAGGGAGGTTGACCAGACGTTGCCTCCAGCCTAGCGCCGGCAGGCTTTGGACACGCCTGAGGCGACCCCCGCATGGCCGTGACCATCAGGGCGCGCTAGGCCGGCGCGGCCTTGCGCCGACATCGTCGTCGCTGGCGGCACGGAAGCTGCTGAGTCACGTCACGTCGCGACGGACGGTCAACGCCGAGCCGATTCCCGCCAGGACCGCGGCATACGCCACCAGAACCAGCGCACCGGCCCACCACGCGAGCGGCTGGACCGTTGAGCTGGTGTTGACCTGCCCGACCATTGCCGCCGTGGCCTGACTCGGCATGTAGGGAACGATCGACCGACCCCAGGTGACGAGGCCCAGGAGCACTCCCAACACTGGCTCGAGAATCCAGGCCGCGCCCACGGTGATCAGGATCGCGGCGACCTGGTTGGGGATAAGGATGCCGGCACCCAGCCCGAGAAGCGACCAGAGGCCGAGGACCAGCAGGCTCAACGCCAGGGCGCGGGCGATCGGCCCAGCCTCCGGGAGCGGCGAGAAGCCCTTGATCGCGATGACCGTCCCGCCGACTCCCACGGAACCGACCAGGAACACGATCCCGTAGAAGGCACCGATGCCCAGCAGGGAGATCACCTTGGCGACCATGACCCGAACCCGCTTCGGGGTGGACAGGAAGGTGCTGGTGATTGTCTTGTGGCGGTACTCCGAGCCGATCGCCATCACGCCGACGACAAGGGTGAGCAGGTA
>DASVHT010000136.1:0-3487 GCA_036382455.1 Dermatophilaceae bacterium | reverse complement strand
AATGCCGCTGGTCAGGCACCCACTACAACGTCACAAGAGCCCTCGGCACTAAGCCGGTTATCCCGCAATAGTGATAAGTTGCTACGTGTTGGCCTGTCGTTAAGGAACGTGTCACCAGCCGCCACTCGGAGTGGTTGGGGTGCTGTGATGCCGTTGACGTAGCGTCTGCCGATGGTTCGTGATCTTGATGCTGAGGAGCTGCGAGCGCTCTGGACGTTGGCCGCTGAGGAGCTGAAGCGGGCCGGCGGTAAACGGGATGCCAATGCGTTGGCGTTTGCGGTGCTGCTCAAGTTCTTTCAGGTCCATGGCCGGTTTCCGCGTGGTCGCGCCGAGGTACCGGATGAGGTGGTGCGGTTCGTCGCCGGGCAAGTGGATGTGGCCGCCTCTGATCTGGGGTTTTACGAGTGGTCCGGTCGCACCATTGAGCGGCACCGCGCGGAGATTCGTGACCTGCTGGGGTTCCGGGAATGTTCGGTGTCTGACTACGCGGCGGCGACTGATTGGCTGGTGCAGCACGTCACCCAGGTCGAACGGCAGGTCGAGCTGGTCCGTGCGGAGCTGCTGGGTTGGCTGCGGCGGCAGCATTTGGAGCCGCCGGGCAGTGCCCGGCTGGTCCGCATCGTTCGCTCCGGTTTGGACCGCGGCGAGAGGCTGCTGATCGACCGGATCTGCGCTGGCCTTGACTTTACGGTTCGTGGCCGGCTGAACGAGTTGGTGTTCGGCGTCCCGGACGAAGCGGCCGCGGAGGGAACCGACGGTGAGATCGAGGCGCGGGATGTGCTGGCCTGGGTGAAGACCGATCCGGGCCGGTTGAGTTTGAACACCATGCTGACCGAGATCGGCAAGCTGGAGGCCATCCGGGCGGTCGGGCTGCCGGTCGGTCTGCTGACGGGGGTGGCGCCGAAGGTGGTGACCGGTTGGCGGGTGCGGGCAGCGGTGTTGTCTCCCAGCCATTTTCGTGACGCAGCCCCGGAGGTGCGGTGGGTGCTGCTGGCCGCTTTGCTGGTGGAGCGGCAGTGGGAGATCACCGACACGCTGGTGGAGCTGCTGATCTCCACGGTGCACGCGATCAACGCCCGAGCGGACCGGCGGGTGACCGAGGAGATGGTGGCCTCGTTCAAGCGGGTCAGGAACAAGACCGTGTTGCTGGCCAAGATCTCCCAGGCCAGTTTGGATCGGCCGGACGGAGCGGTGCGGGACGTGGTGTTCCCGGTCGCTGGCGGCGCGCAGACGTTGCGGGAGGTGGTGGCCGAGTTCAGGGCCAACGGACCCGAGTTCCGCCGCAACGTGCAGGTCAAGCTCCGCAGCTCCTACTCCCACCATTACCGCGGCGGGATGGTGAAACTGTTGCAGACGTTGACGTTCCGGTCGAACAACAGCACGCACCAGCCGATCATCGCTGGGATCGCCCTGGTCTTGAAGCACGCGAACAGTCATCTGCAGTCCTACCCCAAGGACGAGACGGTGCCGGTCGCGGGCATCGTGGACGGCGACTGGGTTGATCTGGCCTACCGCGGTGAACCGGCGAACAGCCGGGTGCTGCGCACCGTGTACGAGGTGTGCCTGTTCCGGGCTCTGCGGGAACGGTTGCGCTGCAAAGAGATCTGGGTGGAAGGCGCGGACCGATGGCGCAACCCGGAGCAGGACCTGCCCGCCGACTTCGAGGACCGCCGCGGGGCGTATTACGCGAAGTTGGCGCAGCCGTTGGCCTCCGACGAGTTCATCGACCCGTTGCGCCGGGAGATGACCGCCGAACTGGAGGCGTTGCAGCAGGCGTTGCCGAGCCTGGCGTGGTTGAAGATCAGCACCCGCCGGGGCGGTCAGATCACCCTGTCCCCGCTGGATGCGGCACCTGAACCCCGGAACCTGCACCGGCTGAAGGCGCAGATCCGTACCAGGTGGGGGTTGGTGCCGCTGCTGGACATGCTCAAGGAGACGGTGCTGCGGATCGGCCTGCTGGAGCACTTCGCGCCGGCCGGTCCCCGGACGGGGATCGACCCCGCGGTGCTCGCCGAGCGGCTGATCCTGTGCATCTTCGGCTACGGCACCAACATCGGTCTGCGAGCGATCGCCGCCGGTGAACACAGCCACACCGAGGAAGACCTGCGCTACGTCCGCCGCCGGTACCTCTCGGCCGAAGGGGCCCGCTCGTTCGCCGCCGCGGTCGCCAACGCGACGTTCGCCGCCCGCCGGGAAGTCGTCTGGGGCACCGGCACCGGTGCGGTGGCCTCGGACTCGACCCATTTCGGGGCGTTCGATCAGAACCTGTTCACTCAGCACCACATCCGTTACGGCGGGCGGGGAGTGCTGATCTACTGGCACGTGGACAAGAAGTCGGTGGCGATCAACTCGCAACTGATCTCCTGCACCGCGTCGGAAGTCGCCGCGATGATCGAGGGTGCGATGCACCACCGCACCGAGATGGACGTCCAGGCCAACTACGTCGACTCCCACGGCCAATCCGAAGTCGGGTTCGGACTGACCAGACTCTTGGGGTTCGAGCTGAAACCTCGGCTGAAGCGGATCAACGTCACCAAGCTCTACCTCCCCGACACCGACATCCGGCCGCGGATCCCCGATCTGCTCCCGGTGCTGTCCCGGCAAGGACCCATCCGCTGGGAACTCATTGCCCAGCAATACGACCAGCTGATCAAGTACGCCGCCGCCATCAACAACCGGACCGCCTCGACAGAGGCGATCCTGCGCCGATTCACCCGGGCCGCGACCCACCCCACCTACCAGGCGATGCTGGACGTCGGTCGAGCACAACGCACGATCTTCCTCTGCCGCTACCTGCGATCCCGAGACGAGCAACGGGAAGTCAACGCGGGCCTGAACGTCGTCGAATCCTGGAACGGGGCCAACACCCAGATCCACTATGGCAAAGCCGGCGACATCGCCTCCAACCGCCGCGACGAACAAGAAATGACCGCCCTCTGCCTGCACATCGTCCAAGCAGCCATGGTCTACGTGAACACCCTGATGATCCAAGACATCCTCGCCGAAGACGACTGGGCCGAGCTGTTCACCCCCGAGGACTACCGCGGACTCACCCCGCTGATCTGGGGCCACGTCGCCATGCACGGCGAGTTCAAACTCAACATGACCACCCGGCTCATCCTCGGGCACCCCACCGGCCCCTGACGCTGGGTCTATCGCAAACGGACGTCTGCGATAGACCACCACAAAGGTCGGACCGACCCGGCGTGTCCACCATGGCCCACTCAACCAAAAGCCACCACATAATCAACGCATCACAACCCGACCCGACCGATGCGATTCGATAGGCTCCTGCCGTATGGGCGACAAGATCGGCTACATCAGGATCAGCACCGCCGACCAAACCCCGCGGATGCAACTCGACGCACTCGAGGCCGCCGGTTGCTTGAAGGTCTACAAGGACACCGCCACCGGCACCAAAGCCGCCCGGCCGCAATGGATCCGCTGCCTGGACGACCTACGCACCGGCGACACCCTGATCATCTGG
>DASVHT010000135.1:0-4869 GCA_036382455.1 Dermatophilaceae bacterium | reverse complement strand
AACCTCAACTTTGTGGCGGGCCAGAGCATCCCGAACATGGTCCTGGTCAAGCTGGGCCCGAACAACACCATCACCTTCTACAACAACACCGGCACCGTCAACGTCATCGCTGACCTGCTCGGCTACTACCACTGAGAAGGCACAGGAAGGTCCTGTCTCTGAGAGTGAGCTGACGAGTGAGGTATCCATGGCCATTGAGGGGCAACCAGGCAAAGCAGATGCCTGGTTGCCCTCTCACTCATCTGACGTAGGTCGGGGTCGTATGCCGGCTCGAACAACTACAGAGTGCTTGGCCGTACCGTCGAATCAGATTCCCGAACAAGGTGAAACGACATGACTATTGACGAGGCGTTTGATCGGGTGGTGCGCAGCCACTGGCTGCTCATCGCGATCTGCATCCTGCTCCCGGTGGCTGCCGTGCTCGCTCTCGGCAGCAGGCAGCCGGCGACGTACGAGGCAGTCGGGCGACTACAGTTCGGCAGCACGCTGGCTTCGTCCAACGTGGAGGCGGATGCAGCAAGCACACGGGCGATGGGCATCGTCACCAGCCCCGGTGTCGTCCAGCAAGCGCTGTCAGACGCGCACCTCGCTGCCGACCCGGTGAAGTTCGCCCTCGATCACATCGATGTCCGCAGGGTCGGCGTCTCTCCCGTCATCGAGGTCGCAGTCAGCGAGCAGAACCCGAAGACGGCTGCCCTCATCGCCACGTCGCTGACCAACCAGCTACTGAAGTTCGCCAACTCCGCTGACCGGAAGCCGGAGACCGACCAGATCGCGTCCCTCAGTAGCAGGATCGCCACCCTGACCAAACAGCGCGACGCCCTGATCCCCCGGCTGACCAGGGCCAGCCCCGGTCAGCAGCTCACCATCCAGGCACAGATCAACGGTATCCAGGCGACCTTGGCCGACAACCAGCAGCAACGCTCCAGCCTCATCGTCGCCGCGGCGGCGCGACCATCGACCGCTCTGCTCGACCCGGTGCGGACCCCGAGCGTCCCCCTGCCCATGAACACCAAGCAGTTGGCGGCCCTCACAGGGCTCTTGGGCATGATCGGTGGGCTCGGACTCGCAGCCGGCCTGGAGATTGTGCGCCCGACGCTGCGCAGCCCGAAGGCCATCTCGAGTGCCGTGGGCGCACCCGTGATCGGACATCTCACCTTGCGTGATCTGGCGTCTCCAGCTCGCGCCGTAGCCATGACCCACATCGCCGACCGGATGGCACTGCTCGGCCTCAGACACGAAAGCTCGTTGGCGATCCTCCTATCGGTGCGCCTGGAGGACCAACCTCTCGCCGTGGAGATGGCTGAGGTTTGGGGGCCAAACGGGAACCTTGGGTCGAGCCACCGACTGCAATGCGTCGCCCTGAACGGGCAGTGGGTTGAGCCTGGCGATCACCCCGCGATCGTCATCTTCAGCCCCGCCAAGGTCCGCGCCCGACAGCTGCGGTCGGTGCAGGAGCTGATGGATTCGGTCGACTGGCCCGTTCTCGGCGTCGTGGCCTACCAGCGACCCGGACGCTTCAGGCGCCACAGGAAGCCCGCTGATCACACGGCCAACACGGCCCACGCGGCCAACACGACCTATCGGGCGGACTATCGGGCGGCCGATCCCGTGACCCACTCGCAGGCCCGGGGGGGGACTCCATGAGCCTGACCTGCCGGAGTGGGAGCCTCACTCTCACTGTCGATGCACCCAGAGGGCTGTGGCGGAAGCGGGTGGCCGAGGCGTTCGCCGGACAGGCGATGGAGGGAATGCCGGAGACTCCAACGGACATCCACGTTCGCGTCGAGCTCGGCGCAGGGCCATTTCCCCTGGACCACATGAACCCCTTGACCCGGGGAGCTTGGGCAGGCGCGGGATGTGTCGTGATGGAGGACGCTTGCGCCAGCGGCCTGGACCTTCGGATCAGCACCGACGCCGACTGCCTGGCGGTCGTGGCCCGACCGCGCCCAAGGCTCAGCCAGCGGGGGCTCAAGCTGCTCGCACCGGCACGGACCCAGCTGCTCTGGCGGGCGGCCTTGCTGCAGTACCCGGTCCTGTGGTGGGCCGGTGTCAAGGGCGGGGTGCCGCTGCACGTGTCGGCACTGACCGTGAACGGTGAGGCAGTGGTACTCGCCGGTCCGGGCGGGGTAGGCAAGTCCACTCTCATGGCCGAGGCCACCAGAACAGGAGCGCAGGCCGTCAGCGACAACCTTTGTGTCTGCTTCGGTTCGACGTTGTACGGCGTGCTCGAGCCGCTGCGCGCTGAGGGCGGGACCGGCCGCCGGATGCCCCACGGACGGCGGGAGTCCGTCTGGACGGCGAGACTCGAACGCATTGAGGCCGGGCGGATCCTGGTGCTATGCCGCGGGTCGGAGTCCGAGGTCGCCATGGTGCCGCTGAGGGGCGCCGACGCAGCCAGGGTCATCGCGGCAGGGACGTATTCCGCGGGCGAGCTTCGCCGCTACTGGGCTTTCGCGGCGACGCTGGCGCTCGGAACGGGTCTTGGCCCGGCGCACTCCCCCGTGGTGGCCTGCGCCGGCGACCTGGTGCGCGGCATACCCTGCACCGCGGTGCAGCTCCCGGCGGTTCCCGGCCCCGGCCTGGCTGATTTGATCGCGGCTTCTGGCGCTGACGGCCCGGGCAAACAGCTCCCCTGGGGGGCGTGAACATCATGGCTGTCAACGTTGCCACCATCGTCACCCGGTGCATCGCCGGCGCGGGCGGGGTCGCAGTCAGGGGCGCCGTGAGCATCGATCCCCAGCGGTATTCCGGGACGCTCGTCACCGGCAGCGGGGGGCCTCTCCTGGACGAGGCGCGCGCCCACGGCGTGGACGTCGTGGTCATCCCCGAGCTGGTCTCCCCGATCAGTCCCCGCCAGGACGTCGTTGCCCTGGCGCGGATCATCCGGGTCCTTCGCGAGAGGGACATCGACGTCGTGCACACCCACAGTGCCAAGGCGGGCGTTCTTGGCCGGCTGGCTGCCAGGAGAGTGAGTGCGACGCGGGTGGTTCACACGATGCACGGATTCCCCTTCCACCAGTTCCAGCCTCGGCACACCCGGGCGACCTACATCGAGATCGAGCGACGCATGGCCCGGATGACCGACGTCATCCTCGCGATCGGCACGGGCGTCGCCGTGGACATGATCAGGCTTGGTATAGCCCGGCCGGAGCAGATCCGCACCATCGGTCCGGCGGTGGACCCGCCAACCGTCACCACCAGTCCGGCGACGCGCGCACGAGCCAGGTTGAGGCTGGGGATCCCAGACGATGCGCTCGTGGTCGGGACGGTGGGCCGGATGGACTACCAGAAGGCGCCAGAAGATTTGATCGAGGCGGTGTCCCGGCTCACATCGCGGGCGATGCTGGTGTGGGCCGGCGACGGACCACTGATCGATGCGGCACGCCAACTGGTCACCGCACTCGGGCTACAGGATCGGGTCTTCCTGCTGGGCAACAGGGATGATGTGCCGGAGATCCTGCCAGCGTTCGACGTCTTCGCGATGGCGAGCCGGTACGAGGGGTTGCCATGCGTCATCGTCGAGGCGCAACAGAGCGGCATCCCGGTGGTCGCGACGTCCGTCAATGCCGTCCCCGACGTGGTGATACCGGGTGAGACGGGGCTGCTGGTCCCCCCGGGCCGCGTCGACCTTCTGGCCGGTGCGCTGGAGCATGCGCTGGCCAACCCGAACCTGGCCGGTCAGTGGGTGCGCAACGCCCGCACCCACCTCGGCGCTCGCTATGCCCCTGAGACGCTAGGGGTGGTTCTGGACGAGGTCTACTCCCCCAGGGACTTCCGGGCACAGTCCCCGCGATCCTTCTCCGAGGCGTCGTGATCCCCTCTCTGCCCGAGTCAGTTCGCGTGCTCACCGAGCCAGGCGATCTGATCATCGAGCCTCGTGGCAGGGCCGGCAGGCGTGCAATTGACGCCATTCCGGCCGGCTCTGCCGTCATCCTCACCGATGACCGCCCTGGAGGTCGTATCCGGCTGCGCCGCAGGGCAGCCCGGCTCGGACTCCAGATCTCCAGGGAGTATGTCGTGCTGCCCTCGTGGCGTCGGCCATCCTTCGTCGTCGAGGACGATCCAAAAACGCTCGCCTGGCTGTGGAGGACCATGGCAACGGTCCCGCCGGGAGTCAGTCGCGGGTCCCTGCTGGCGGATGCAGCGGTGCGCGCGGGCCGCCACCCTCTCCTGCTGGCCGTGGTCGGCAGCGTCGCGCCGGGACGCGTCGTGATCGCGAGCAGGCGATGACTGCCGGGATAGCACGCTCCGCAGTCGGAACGCTGGTCCGGGACATCATCGGCGACCACCTGGCCGGACGGGAGACGCGCACGGTCATCGTTGCCATGTCGAAGGACGCCAATCCCAAAGCAACGGTGATGGTGTTCATCGACGGAGCGGGGTCGCCCGCGCTGGCGTTGAAGATCGGCCTCACCGGGGGCGCCGGTCGCTCGGTCCGCGCCGAGGCCCGGGCCTTGCGGGGGCTCGCGGCGGTCGACCCGACCATGGTTCATCACACGGCTCCACGGTGTCTTGAGCTGCGCGAGGGCCCGCTGGGCACCGCGTTGGTGATGACCGCCCGCGCCGGTGTGCCGATGGCCATCGACTACCACCGGTGGAGGCACAGCAGCCAGCCTCAGCGAGTGCGCCGGGACTTCGCGCGAGTCGACCGATGGCTGCGCCAGCTGGCGCTCAGGTCTGGGCCGGCTGCCGTCCCCGCCGGGTGGACGGACGGCCTACGTACGCGTTTCGGGCTTCAGGATGTTGACGAAAGCCTAGCAGCGGCAACGCAATCCATGGAGGGCGAGCTCGAACGCCCTGGTCTCTGCGCGGTCGTCCATGGCGACTTCTGGTGCGGCAACATCCTGCAGACCGCCGGCGAGGTGT
>DASVHT010000134.1:0-5753 GCA_036382455.1 Dermatophilaceae bacterium | reverse complement strand
GTGCCGGGTTCGATCACCGCGGCAGCGGCTCCGATGTGCTCGGCGTTGCCGATCGGAACCCTGGCGATCAGCTCCTGCCTGGCAGCGGCTTCCATCTTCGGGTTGAGCGTCGTCTGGATGGTCAGCCCGCCGCGGCTGATCGTCCGCTTGCGTTCCTGGGGGGTCTTGCCCAAGGCCGGCAGCTGTTCCAGCCAGGCCGTGACGTAGGTGCAGAAGTATGGGTAGGTCGAAAGAGCACAGGAGTTATGGGCCGGGGTGACGTGGGTCACCATCTTCGTCGCGCGGGCATCCTGCCAGGCTTTGTCGGTGATCAGGTGCAAGGTATGCATCCGGTCGAGCACGACGTTGCGTCGGGCCAGGGCCCTGACCGGGTTGTTGATCGGGTCGGTCTGGCTGGGGAGCTGGACCAGCCCGGCCAGGGTCGCGGCCTGCGGCAGGTTGAGGTTTGCGGCACTCACGCCGAAGTAGTGCTCGGCGGCGGCCTCGACGCCATAGGCCTGGCCGCCGTAGTAGACGAGGTTGAGGTAGCCCTCGAGGATCTGGTTCTTGGTGAGGTTCTTCTCCAGGGTTACGGCGTACTTGAGCTCTTGCAGCTTTCGCGCGTAGCTCTTGGCCGTAGCGGCCTTGGCGCCCACCTTGTCGTTGTTGTTGAGCGCGTTCTCCTGCAGCGTGATCTTGACGTACTGCTGCGTCAGCGTGGACGCACCCTGCGTGTTGCCACCGCCCAGGTTGGAGACGAACGCGCGGCCGACGCCCACCGGGTCGATGCCGCCGTGCTCGAAGAACCGGCTGTCCTCGATCGCGATCTGCGCCTGTCGCATCACCGGGGCGATCGCAGAGAGTGGCACGATCACGCGGTTCTCGTCATACGGGGTGGAGATCAGCGTGCCGTCGTCGGCCAGGATGCGGGACTGCTGGGACAGCGGGGTCTGGGTGAAGTCTCCGGGCAGGGAGTCAAAGGCGTGGACCCCTGAGCGGGCGGCGGACCCGGTGGCACCCACTGCCGGCATCACCAGACCGGCGCCGAGCAGTCCGAGCACGACCGAGGTCGCCAGGAAGGCTCCGAGAAGGCTGACGATGTTGGCGAAGTTCGTAACGCGTGCCGGCATGGTGCCAAGGGTAACCCGCAGACTTGTGCGGCCGGCACTTCACGAAGCCACCTGACTAGTCACTCCGGGCCCACAGAACTACCCGAAAAGGTCATACCCACCATAAACGTCGCTCCATATCGTTCAAGAGTTAGGCGTGGCACGTCGGGCAAACCGCCCGACAGGGATATCAGGGGAGTCCATCGTGAGCAGCACCATGACGCATCATGAAAGTGCAGCGACAGGCCGAACGTCGTTTGTCCACGACTGGGCGCAGCACGGCTCGTGTCGCAGGGCTGAGCCCGACGCCCTCTTCGTCCGTGGTGCCGCCCAGCAGGCCGCCAAGCAGGTCTGCATGGGTTGCCCCGTGATCGCTGAGTGTCTGTCCGACTCCCTGGACAACCACACCGAGTTCGGGATCTGGGGCGGTATGACGGAGCGTGAGCGTCGAGCTTTGCTCAAGCGCCGGCCGGACGTCGCGTCCTGGCGGGCGCTGTTCGAGGCTGACCGCGGGCGCAGGGAGTGCACCGCCTCCTGAGCTGTCGCTTCAGCGGCCCGCCAGCCCCTCGCCCACCGCCCGTAGACCCACCAGGTCGTGGATATCAGTTGATGCTGCGGGCACTTCCACCGTTGGTATGTCGGGGTATCCGGCGATGAATCTCCTGGCCAAGGTCTGGTGCCGGGCCGCGATCTCGGCCTGAACTGCGTGCAGCCGCAGCAGTCCCTGGGTGATCGCGGTGCTGTCGGACATTCTCCGTCCGCTTGGTGAGCCGTCGTTCCCCTCGTCCGCCAGCTCCTCGGCAGCCGACAGCGCGCGGGCAGCGGACAGCCCGGGTGCCGACAGGCGATACACACGGTTGACGACCAGCCCGGCCAGCGGCATGTCCTCCTCGTCGAGCCGGTCCACGAAGTACGCGGCCTCGCGCAGCGCGTCGCGTTCGGGGGCTGCCACCACCAGAAATGCGGTTCCGCCATCCTTGAGCAGGGCGTAGGTGTGGTCTGCGCGCTCCCGGAACCCGCCGAACATCGTGTCGAGGGCGGCGACGAAGGTCTGGACGTCCGTGAGAACCTGTCCGCCGAGCACCTTGGTCAGCGTCGTGGTCACGATGTTCACACCGGCGCTGAAGACCTTGAGGTATGCGCGGCCGCCCGCCTTCGCGGGCCGCGCCAGCAGTCGGATGAATCGGCCGTCCAGGAAGGACCCGAGGCGCTTGGGGGCGTCCAGGAAGTCCAGGGCCGAGCGGGACGGCGGGGTGTCGACGACGATGAGGTCCCAGCGCGGGTGGTCAGGGTCGCGATCCGCCTCGACCCTGAGCTGTCCGAGCTTCTCCATGGCCATGTACTCCTGGGTTCCGGCGAAGGAGCTCGAGACGGCTTGGTAGAACGGGTTGGCGAGAATCTGCGCAGCCTTCTCCGGGGTCGCATGTGCCTGGACGACCTCGTCGAAGGTGCGTTTCATGTCCAGCATCATCGCGTCGAGCGAGCCGCCCCTAGCGAGGTCGATGCCCTCAACCGGGCTGGGCGTGTTGTCCAGCCTGGTGAGCCCGAGCGACTGCGCCAGGCGCCTTGCCGGGTCGATGGTCAGGACGACGACATGGCGGCCGGACTCGGCGGCGCGAAGGCCCAGCGCCGCCGCGGTGGTTGTCTTGCCCACTCCACCGGAGCCGCAGCACACGACGATGCGGGTCAGCGGGTCAGCGATGAGGGCGTCGATGTCCAGGATGGGCGCCATCAGGCCATCCCCTCGGCCACGAGCGCCTCTGCCAGCTCACGGATGCCGTTGGTGTCGACGCCCTCGGGCAGGGACGGCAGCCGATACGTCGGCCGGTGAAGACCATCGATGACCTTGGCCTCATCGCGCTCCAGCGCAACGCGCTCCGCGTGTTCCCTGGCCTCGGCCAGCAGACCGTCGACCACGGCGTCGGTGGTCCGCACCTTGACCCGGGTCAGATCCGCGGCGACGTTGTCGCGAGAGATCGCGGACCTGGCCGCAGCCCTGAGGGTCTTGGGGGTCAGGATCTCCTCGCGCACCTGGTTCACGACGACCCCACCGATCGGCATACCGATGGCCCGCAGGTCCGCGATGACATCGACGGTCTCCTGGACGGGCATCTCCTCGAGGAGGGTCACGACGTGCACCACCGTCTGGGGGGACTTGAGCATCGCGGTGATCGAGTCGGCCTGGGAGCGGATCGGACCCACCCTGGCCAGGTCGGCGACCTCGTGGTTGACGTTGAGGAAGCGCACCACGCGACCGGTGGGAGGGGCGTCAAGGACGACGGCGTCGTAGACGCGGGGCGCCGCGGGACCCTTGGCCTTGTGGTCCTTCCGGCGCCGGACGGCCTCATAGACCTTGCCGATCAACAGCACGTCGCGCACCCCCGGCGCGATCGTGGTGGCGAAGTCGATGGCGCCGAACTTCTCCAGCAACCCGCCCGCGCGACCCAGCTTGTAGAACAGGTGGAGGTACTCCAGCAGCGCTGCCTTGGCGTCCACCGACAGCCCGAACACCTCGCCACCCTGGGGAGCGTGTGCGATATGGGCTTCGGTCGAAGCCAACGGGGCGACGTCGAAGGTCTGGCTGATGCCCTGTCGTCCCTCGACCTCTGCCAGCAGCACTCGCCTGCCCTGGCCGGCGAGAGCGAGGGCAAGGGAGGCCGCAACGGTCGTCTTGCCCGTGCCGCCCTTGCCAGTGACGATGTGCAGCCGTACGCCGTCCCAGTCCGTGTCCCGAGCTGAGGTCGCGCTCGCTCTCGTGCCTGGTGCCATGCTCAAGAGCCTAGGGCGCGGCAGAACGCATTTCCCTCGGGATCCGGCGCGGATCGGCCCAGATGGCTGTGGAGGCATCCAGCCTGCCCGGTCTAGGCTTCCGTCATGGCCACATGGGAGTACGCAACCGTTCCACTGATCGTGCACGCCACCAAGCAGATCCTCGACCAGTGGGGCGAGGATGGCTGGGAGCTCGTGCAGGTTCTGCCAGGCCCTGACGGCAACGGTCTGGTGGCCTACCTCAAGCGAGCGAAGGCCTAGGCCATGTCCGCCGTAGAAGACCGTCTGGACGAGCTCGGCCTCACCGTCCCCGACGTGGCCAAGCCCGTGGCCGCCTACACGCCCGCCCTTCGTGACGGCAACCTGATCTTCACCTCCGGCCAGCTGCCGATGGTGTCGGGCACCTTGGTGCGGACCGGCAAGGTGGGGACAGGGGACCATGCCGTGTCCCCTGAGGATGCCAAGAAGCTGGCAGAAACGTGCGCCCTGAACGCGATAGCGGCCGTCAAGTCGGTCATCGGTGACCTGGACAAGGTGACGCGAGTGGTCAAGGTCGTCGGCTTCGTGGCCAGCGACCCGGCGTTCACAGGTCAGCCCGGCGTCATCAACGGTGCCTCGGAGCTTCTCGGCAAGGCGTTCGGGGACGCCGGTGTCCACGCGCGCTCGGCCGTGGGCGTTGCCGTCCTTCCGCTCGACGCCCCGGTCGAGGTCGAGATCATCGTTTCGGTCCAGGACTGAGCATTACCAGTCAGATTCGCGACTTCGAGGTTGGGTCGCTGGCCGACCGCGCACGGGCGTGGCTTGAGGGCAAGCGTTCCGATGTCGCTGCTCCCAGGGCGGCCGCCACCGTGATGATCCTGCGTGATCGCAGCGCCGTTCGAGGTGCTGGCGGAGACGGGAGCCCTGCCCACGGCAACGGTGTCGACGTCTTCATGCTGCGGCGCGCGGCCACCATGGCTTTCGCTCCGCGGATGATGGTCTTCCCCGGCGGCGGCGTGGACCCGCGCGATGCCGACCCGAGTCTTCCCTGGGCCGGGCCCTCGCCGGCGGAGTGGGCCCGCACCCTCGTCGCCGATGAGGCCACCGCGCGCGAGCTCGTGGTCGCCGCCGTGCGCGAGGTGTTCGAGGAGTGCGGAGTGTTGCTGGCCGGCGCGGATGGCGATCACGTGGTCGGGGACGTCAGCGGGCCGCAGTGGCAGGCGGAGCGTGGGGCGCTGTTGTCGCATGACGTCTCGCTGGCCCAGATGCTGATCCGCCGTGGCCTGGTCCTGCGCTCGGACCTCCTGTCGGCGCGGGCCCGCTGGATCACGCCGGAGTTTGAGCCCAAGCGCTACGACACAAGGATTTTCGCCGCAATGCTGCCGGTCGGGCAGATCGCCGACGACCAGACCAGCGAGGCCGACCACGCCGACTGGGCCGATCCGGCGCGACTGCTCCAGGACTATGCGAGCGGTTCGGCTCTGATGCTGCCGCCGACCGTGGTGTGCGTCGAGCAGGTTGCGGCGGCACCATCGGCTGCCGAGTTCATGGCCGCCGATGTGCCGATGACGCCCATCACCCCTGTCCTGACCCTGACGGACGGCGCAGTGGTCATCCGCTGCACCCTGCCCACGTGACGCCCGCCCACGTGAGGCCCGCCGATGCGATACCCCCCTGGGTCGGCGGCGATGTCACCTCGCGCGCGACCTGCGTGCTCGCACCGAACCCCGGCGCGATGACGTTGGAGGGCACCAACACCTGGGTCCTGATGGAGCCGGGTTCGACTGAGGTCGTCGTGGTCGATCCGGGCCCGCTCGATGAACATCACCTGCAACGGGTGCTGGACCTCGTGGCCCTTCGCGGGGCACGGGTTGCCCTGACGCTGCTCACGCATGGCCATTGGGACCACGCCGAGTC
>DASVHT010000133.1:0-3814 GCA_036382455.1 Dermatophilaceae bacterium | reverse complement strand
TGAGGCGGTCGGCATCATCGCCGCGCAGTCCATCGGTGAGCCCGGCACGCAGCTGACCATGCGAACCTTCCACACCGGTGGTGTGGCAGGGGACGACATCACGCAGGGTCTTCCACGCGTCGTCGAGCTGTTCGAGGCCCGCACCCCCAAGGGCGTGGCGCCGATCGCCGAGGCTAATGGTCGCGTCCAGATCGAGGACACCGACAAGACCCGTCGGATCGTGCTCACCCCGGACGACGGCTCCGATGAACACGCCTACCCGGTGAGCAAGCGCTCTCGCCTCAATGTCGCCGATGGAGATCACGTCGAGGTCGGCCACAAGCTGGTCCAGGGCGCGGTCGACCCCAAGCAGGTGCTGCGCATCCTCGGCCCGCGTTCGGTGCAGATGCACCTGGTGGACGAGGTTCAGAGCGTCTATCGGCAGCAGGGAGTCTCGATCCACGACAAGCACATCGAGGTCATCGTTCGTCAGATGCTGCGTCGCGTCACGATCATCGAGGCCGGCGAAGCCGATCTGCTTCCCGGCGAGCTGGCCGAGCGTGGACGCTTCGAGTCCGAGAACAAGCGTGTGGTGCAGGAGGGTGGCAAGCCTGCCTCCGGTCGCCCGGAGCTGATGGGTATCACCAAGGCTTCGCTGGCCACCGAGTCGTGGCTGTCGGCGGCGTCCTTCCAGGAGACCACCCGGGTGCTGACTGATGCGGCGATCCACGCCAAGTCAGACACGCTGCTGGGCCTGAAGGAGAACGTCATCCTCGGAAAGCTCATTCCGGCGGGCACCGGCCTTCCGCGCTACCGCAACATCAAGGTGGAGCCGACCGAAGAGGCCAAAGCCGCGATGTACGCCATGCCGAACTACGAGCAGTTCGACTATCCGGCCTTTGGCCCGGGCACCGGCGAGGCGATCCGTCTGGACGACGCAAGTCTGGGCTTCGACCGCGACTGATCTCGGCGGGCATACGGCAGCAGTATCGGCGGGGCGGGCCTTCGGGTCCGCCCCGCTTCGCTGTAGGCGGGCCGTTAGCCGGTTTGTTGCACCCTTGCAGGTCAAGACGGTGTCAACGACGAAACAAACCAGTTAACCGCCGCCCGATTGACGTCGATATCTAGTTGACGTCGCTATCTAGTGTGGCCCAGCACAGTGCGATCGCCAATCGCCAGACGCAGTGGCTGCGCGGCGTCCTCGACCTGGCGGTGCTGGCAACACTGGCGTCGGCTGGAACCAGCTACGGCTATGCGCTGATCCTGTCGCTGACCCAGGCCGGCATCCCAGACCTCAAGGGCGGCACGATCTATCCCTTGTTGGCCAGGCTGGAACAAGACGGACTTGTCGCCAGCGAGTGGCGCGCAGGCGATGGCGGCCCGTTCCGAAAGTACTTCACGATCACTGCGGCAGGTAGGGCGACGTTGGCCCACGGTTCCGCGGGATGGGCCGAATTCGCAGCCGGGATCGGCTCGATCCTGGGCCACTCGAAGATGAGCACCTTGAACGCCATGGGAGCAGATCAATGAACACACGTAACATGCCCGTCCGACGCTGGCGGTCTACCTCGAGAACCTCACCATCCAGTTGCGGTTGCTCGACCTGCCGGGCGAGCGGATCGGCCAGATCCTGGCGGAGGTCGAGACCCACTTTGGCGACACCGGCCTCAATCCGGTCGAAGCCTTCGGAGAGCCGGGGGAGTATGCCGCAACGTACGCCGCCACCGCGCCAGCGTCGGAGGTTGCGCGCGGCCGGTCGCGGGGTTGGCTACGGAATCTTTGCGTGGCTGGGGTCGCGGCAGTCGGCGGCTCGACCATTGGTGAGGGGGCCTTCCACCTCACCGGTTCGGTCGACCTCACGGCTCGACTCCTCGGGACGTGGCTCGCCACCGTTGCCCTCGGGCTGGTCGTCGTCCATCTCGTCTTCGCGCTGCTGGCGAGCGACACCGCCGGTTCGGCCAAGCCGCGGACGTTCACCTCGCGATACATGGTGTTCGGCTCGCTTGCCGTGATGGCCGGCTTCGCGGTGGTGCTGCTGACCCCGCTTCTGTTGCCGACCGGCCCGATCCTGGTGTCAGTCCCCGGCTGGGGGCTCCTCGTCGCCGGTCTGCTGGCTGTCTTCGCCCTGCTGCGCCACCTCCGCCGGGACCCCTTTGGTCGACCCGCCCAACTGAGCCGCCCTGGCCGCTCACAGGGACCTTGCTCAATTCAGGCCGCTCTCGGAGGTGATACGCCGCCCGAAAACCGGTCTCAACTGAGCAAACCGGCCTGAAGTGAGCAAAGCGGGGTGGGCGGGGCTCAGCGGCGGCATACCGATTTGGATGCTATCGGCCCAGGCAGTAACCTTGACCATTGTGCCTGGGCTGTTCCGGGCGCGTGAGCCTGACAAGATCCGCACCGCGTCCTCAGCATGGGCCGGGGCGGGCGACGATCAGGCTCGAACCTCCCGCCGGGCAGTCCGCGTCATCCCTTTGTGGGTGCGCCGGAAAGTGCAGGGGGGAGCACCTTGTCCAGTGTTCCAGGGCCTCACGGCTCAGGGCATAGACGGGACATCCACAAGGATGTTCTGGCTCGCACCGACGTGACCAGGACAGACGACGTTAACGACGTACGGAGAATCAGTGCCTACGATCAACCAGCTGGTCCGCAAGGGCCGCCAGGACAAGGTCTCCAAGACCAGGACCCCGGCGCTCAAGGGCAGCCCGCAGCGCCGTGGTGTGTGCACTCGCGTGTACACCACCACCCCCAAGAAGCCCAACTCCGCCCTCCGCAAGGTTGCCCGTGTGCGCCTCACCGGCGGCGTCGAGGTCACGGCGTACATCCCGGGTGTCGGCCACAACCTGCAGGAGCACTCGATCGTGCTCGTGCGTGGCGGCCGCGTGAAGGACCTCCCGGGTGTCCGCTACAAGATCGTTCGCGGCTCGCTGGACACCCAGGGCGTCAGGAACCGCAAGCAGGCTCGAAGCAAGTACGGCGCGAAGATGGAGAAGAAGTAATGCCTCGCAAGGGCCCCGCCCCCAAGCGGCCACTCGTCGTCGATCCCGTCTACGGTTCGCCGCTGGTCACCCAGCTGGTCAACAAGATCCTCCAGGACGGCAAGAAGTCCATCGCCGAGACGATCGTCTATGGCGCCCTCGAAGGTGCTCGCGCGAAGACGGGCTCCGACCCGGTTGTGACGCTCAAGCGCGCGCTCGACAACATCAAGCCGGCCCTCGAGGTCAAGAGCCGCCGCGTCGGTGGCGCGACCTACCAGGTTCCCGTCGAGGTCAAGGGTGGTCGGCCGACCACGTTGGCGTTGCGCTGGATGGTCGGCTACTCCCGTCAGCGCCGCGAGAAGACGATGACCGAGCGCCTGATGAACGAGATCCTCGACGCGAGCAACGGCCTGGGTGCCGCTGTCAAGCGCCGCGAGGACACCCACAAGATGGCCGAGTCCAACAAGGCCTTCGCGCACTACCGCTGGTAGCACGCCCCGCTGCGGGTCGGCTCGCTGACCCGCAGCGGACAACGCTCTGCGGACGCCCGCAGATCATCACCCTCCAGACGAGACGAGACAAGACACCGTGGCACTCGATGTCCTTACGGACCTGACCAAGGTCCGCAACATCGGCATCATGGCTCACATTGATGCCGGCAAGACGACGGCGACCGAGCGAATCTTGTTCTACACCGGCATCACGTACAAGATCGGCGAGGTTCACGACGGCGCAGCGACGATGGACTGGATGGAGCAGGAGCAGGAGCGCGGCATCACGATCACGTCAGCCGCGACCACGACCTTCTGGGACAACCACCAGATCAACATCATCGACACCCCCGGCCACGTGGACTTCAC
>DASVHT010000132.1:0-11525 GCA_036382455.1 Dermatophilaceae bacterium | reverse complement strand
CTGGCGGATCCGCATCATTCGAGCCTGAGCGACCCCACCCCGACTCGCCTTGTTGCTCTGAGCCCACCGAATCTGGGCCTGGCAGAACCCGAAACGGTGGTTTCGGGGCAACGAGCGGCCGGTCGCGATCAGATCAGACGGCGGCCGAAGAAGCCAGCCAGCCGCGGGTCGGTGGTCACGGGCATCGTTACCTCCAAGAGAGCTCAGGGGTGCCAGACTTGGCCGGCGCTGCGATTGTCTCGCCTGTGCCGATCATTTGGTGGCCTGATCGGGCATGCTCCTCCTTATGGACACGATGTGGGACATCGAGGGCATTCGTTCGCAGTACCCGGCGCTCAAGGACGGCACGGCATTTCTCGACGGCGCCGGCGGGACACAGGTGCCCGAGTGTGTGATCGAGGCGATCTCCGAGGCGTACCGCTCGGGGTTGAGCAATCTTGGGGGCCAGTTTGCGGCCAGCCGACGTTCCAAACAGCTGGTCGACGACGCCCGTTCGGCTGTCGCGGACCTAACCGGCGGCGAGGCAGGTGGGGTGGTCCTCGGGCCCAACATGACGACGCTGACCTACCGCATGGCCGGGGCGTTGGCCAAGACCTGGGGGCCCGGCGACGAGATCGTCGTCTCTGAGCTCGACCACGACGCCAACGTACGGCCCTGGGTCCAGGCCGCGGCCTCTGCCGGGGTGAAGGTGCGCTGGGCGCGTGTCGATCCGGAGACCACTGATCTGCCGACCGGGCAGTATGCCGAGCTGGTCACGCCGCGCACACGGCTCGTTGCCGTGGCTGCGGCGTCGAACCTGATCGGAACCATGCCTGACGTCGCCAACATCAGCCAGATCGCCCACGCCGCAGGGGCGTTGGTCTACGTCGATGCGGTCGCCGCGGCGCCACACTTCCGGTTGCACATGTCTTTGCTGGGGGCCGATCTGATCGCTCTCTCCGCCTACAAGTGGTGCGGTCCGCACGCTGGAGCGGTGGTGGCCTCCACCGATCTGCTGGAGACCCTGCGACCCGACAAGCTCGAGCCCTCCTCCGACGACGTGCCCGACCGATTTGAGCTAGGCACCCACGGTCTGGCCAACATGGCAGGCGTCACCGCGGCCGTGGACCATCTGGCTGATCTCGTTGTGGGAGAGGGGAGTCGGCGCCAGCGACTTGATCGCTCCTTCGCGGCTCTTGCCTCCAGGGAGGGCGTGCTGGTGCGTGGCACGATCAGCCGGCTCATCGGCATACCGGGAGTTCGGATGGTCGGGGCTCCGACCAGGCGCACAGGGACCATCTGCTTCACGGTCGACTCCCTCTCACCGGGTGAGGTTGCGGCGCGTCTGGGCGAGCAGGACATCAGCGTGTGGAGCGGCCACGCCTACGCATGGGAGCTGACCCGGGCGTTGGGACTCCGCGACAGAGGTGGCGCTATCCGGGTCAGCCTCTCGCCCTACACCGCTCAGTCGGACCTTGATCGGCTGGTAGCGGGCCTTTCCGCCATGGTGATGGAGTCCCTCGACAGCTGAGGGCCTTGCCGAGCGGCTCGCCGGCACCGGGCTCTGACCTCGTCGGTTCTGCTTCGGCGGCGGTTCGGATCTTGGCCGGTCGTGGCCGGTTAGGGTGGTTCGCATGATGCACACCTGGGGCGGCCTGGTGGCTCGTCGTGCACGCGCAGTCCTCATCGGCGGGCTGGTCCTGGTCGCTGCGGCAGCCGTATTCGGCCTCGGAGTCTTCGGCAGACTCAGCAACGGCGGCTTCGACGACCCAGCCAGCGAGTCGGTCAGATCGCTTGCCAAGGAACATGCGACGTTCACCAGTCACGACCCCGACGTCGTCATCATCTACTCCAGCCCGACGATGAAGGTCAGCGACCCGGCCTTCAAGAAGGCTGTGTCCAGCGTCATCAGCGGGCTGCCCAGGCGGTCGGTCGAGCGGGTCACCAGCTGGTACCAGACCCCGTCGCCCGCCCTGCTGAGCAGGGACGGACACGCGACGCGGGTCATCCTCGCCCTGAGCGGCACATCGCAGGCTCAGAAGGCCGCCCGCTATGACGAGGTCAAGACCCACCTTGGCGCCGAAGGGTTGACCACCAGCGTCGGGGGGCCGTGGGCGATCTTCGAGGATGTGAACCGCACCGTCTCCAAGGACATCGCCCGCGCCGAGATCATCTCGATGCCGATCGTCGTGATCTTGTGTCTGGTCTTCTTCGGCAGTGTCGTATCCGCTTTGATGCCAGCCTTTGTCGGAGGCGTCGCAGTCTTTGGTGCCTTCGCCCTGGTGCGCGGGATCACAGCGGCCACCGATGTCTCGGTCTTCGCCATCAACATCATCACGATGATCGGGATGGGTCTGGCCATCGACTACGCGCTGTTCGTCGTGAGCAGGTTCCGGGAGGAGCTTGCCAAGCAGCCGGGCACAGACCGTGAGCACGTCAACGAGGCCATAGCCGCCACCATGGCGACTGCCGGCCGAACCGTGCTGTTCTCCGGCCTCATCGTGGCGGCCTCGAACGCGTCACTGCTGATCTTCCCGCAGAACTTCCTGCGCTCGATGGGCTTCGGTGGCGTGGCGGCGGTCCTCGTCGCGATGGTGGCCACACTGACTCTGCTGCCAGCGCTGCTCACCGTCCTGGGACCTCGGATCGAAACGGGCCGTATGCCGTGGCGTCGGGGCACCCGTGCACAGGCCGCGGGTCGCCAGCGAGATGCCCGTGACCTCACCCACACCGGTGGCGCGTGGGCGAACCTGGCGCACAGCGTGATGCGGCGACCGGTCGCCTACGTGCTGGTCATCGTCGTGGCCCTGATGGCGCTCGGCGCGCCCTTCCTGTCGGCCAGGTGGGGCAGTGTCGACGAGAGGGTCCTGCCGGTCACCGCGCCGAGCCGGGTCGCGGCAGACCTTGGGTCCCGTGAGTTCGGTGGCCGTACGGCCAGCGCCAACATCGTGGTCGAGGGCGCCGACCAGGAGCAGCTCGGCGCCTATGTCGGCCGGCTCGCGAAGGTCACCGGGGTGCAGTCGGCCCGGCCGATCGACCAGGCCACCATCGGCGGCAGCACGACGAGCCTGGTCCAGGTCAGCTGGGCCGGCAACAGCCAGGCCCCAGCGTCGCAGGAGCTGGTCAAGGAGCTGCGCGCCGTCGACCCGGGCGCCGGGGCCAAGGCCCTGGTCGGTGGCTCATCGGCGAATGCCGTTGACCTCGTTGACTCCATCGGCGCGTACCTGCCATGGATGGGTGTCCTCGTCGTCGCCGTCATGATGATCCTGCTGTTCGTCGCGTTCGGTTCGGTGGTCCTGCCACTCAAGGCCGTCGTGATGAACGTCGTGTCCCTGGGCGCCTCGTTCGGCGTGGTCACGTGGATCTTCCAGGATGGTCATCTGTCCGGGCCGTTGGGTTTCACCTCAGCGGGCTACCTGGACGTCACCCAACCGATCCTGATGCTCGCCATCATCTTCGGTCTGTCGATGGACTACGAAGTGTTCCTCCTCTCCCGGATCCGTGAGGAGTGGGACCGCACCGGCGACAACACGACCGCCGTCGCCAACGGCCTGCAGCGCAGTGGGCGCATCATCACCAGCGCCGCGCTGTTGCTGGCCGTGGTGATCGGGGGGTTCGCCACCTCCGACATCGTCATCATGAAGATGATCGGGATCGGCATGCTCGTGGCCGTCCTGATCGATGCCAGCGTCGTGCGGGCTCTGCTCGTCCCGGCGGCCATGCGGTTGCTCGGCAGAGCGAACTGGTGGGCCCCCGGCCCGCTGCGACGATGGTGGGAACGTCACGGCATGCGTGAGTCGGAGGCGGCCCCCGCGACCCCAACCGGGTCCGCGCGGGTCAGCCCCAGCTGATCTCCTGTTGGTCCCCGCGTGGGCGGGTCCATCCGGCAGGATCTACGACATGACGACAATGCTGCTTGGCCCGGCAGACCTGGTCCGCAGACGTGGCCTGCGACGTATGCGCGCGGTCGCGTTGTCCTTGCTCGTGCTCGCGGCGTTCGTCTTCATCCTGACTCGTAACCGTGATGGCGCATGGGGATACGTCAACGCGACCGCCGAGGCTGCGATGATCGGCGCACTCGCGGACTGGTTCGCCGTGACCGCGTTGTTCCGTCATCCGCTGGGCATCCCCATCCCGCACACGGCCATCATCCCCAACCGCAAGGACTCCCTCGGCCAGAGCCTCGAGGAGTTCGTGACCGGGAACTTCCTCACCGTTGACGCTGCCCGTGAACGAGTGGTCGCGTCGGACCTCAGCCGCCGGGTCGGGCGCTGGCTCTCACAGGAACAGCACAGCGTCCGGGTGGTCACCGAAGTGGCAAAGGCGAGCAGCCGGGTGCTCCTGGCCATCGAGGACGACGACATGCTCGGCTTCGTCGAGCAGTCACTCTTGCCCCGGCTCGTGAACGAGCCGCTGAGCCCTGTCGTCGGCCACCTTCTTGAGTCGGTCGTGCAGGACGGCGCTCACCACGGCCTGGTCGATATCGCGCTGGTCGAGGCCCATGTGTGGCTGAGTGCGAACGAGGAGGCGGTGGCGTCGATCGTCGGCGCCCGGGCGCCATGGTGGACACCGGCGTGGCTTGACGAGAAGGTCATCGAACGTGTTCACCGCGAGGCGCTGTCGTGGGTCGCCGACGTGCGCGACCGCCCGAACCATCCGGCGCGGCAGGCCCTTGATGACCTGCTGGCCCAGCTGGCTCGCGACCTGCAGCATGACCCCGAGACCGCCGCCCGGGCCGAGGCGCTCAAGGTGCGGATGATGACGCACCCGCAGATCGGGCCTTCAGTGGTCGGCATGTGGGATGCATTGCGTTCCGCGATGCTGGGGGCACTTGATGAGGCCGACGGGCAGCTGCGACGCCGTGGGGTCAGCGCCCTGTCGGAGTTCGGCGAGCGGCTCCTCAATGATCCGGAGCTTCGTCAGCGGGTCGACGACCATGTTGCCGACGCCATCGGCTTCGTGGTCAGCGCGTATGGCCACGAGATCGCCAAGGTCATCTCTCAGACGGTTGACCGCTGGGATGGCAAGGAGGCGGCCGATCGCATCGAGCTGCACGTGGGCCGCGACCTTCAGTTCATCCGTATCAACGGCACCATCGTCGGCGGTCTGGCCGGGCTCGCCATCCACACCCTCAACGTGTTGCTGTGAGCTCGCCCTGGTTCCAGGCGTTCTCGACCAGACGAAGTGCCTCTTGTGAGCTGAGGCCGAGCCTTCTCGTCGTGCGAACGTAGCCAGTGGCGGCCGCTCTGGCGCTTTCGGCGGCTGACCCGTGGACCAAGGGCTCGTCCACCACGTCACTTCGCACAAAGGTGCCGCGACGGCCGTGGGTGGCGATCACCGCGTCGGCCTCGAGCTCGCGGTAGGCCCGTGCAACCGTGTTTGCCGCCAGCCCGAGATCAGTTGCGAGCTGGCGCACGGTGGGGAGCCTGGTCCCGGCGCCGAGGTGGCCCGTGGCGATGGCCGCCGCGATCTGGGTCCGCACCTGTTCGAACGGTGGCGTCGCCGAGTCGGAGTCGATGGTCAGCTGCGGCAGAGTGCTCACGGCTCACACCGTATGCCGTGCCGTCCTGAGGGCCTTTCGTCGTGTCGACACCGGCAGGCCTCGGCTCGATGAGCGTCCAGATTGAGAGATGGGCTTCCCGAGATGTGGTCGGTCGTTCTACCCTCGTCGGAGGTCATGAGTGTCAGCGACAAGCCCCGGCTCGCTGGCCGGCAACCCTCCACCGCGGTGGGGTGCCCCGGGTGAAGACCTGGCAACGCGCTCTCGGGCGCTGCGCAAGCGCGGGTGTGCCCTTCGGTATTCCCGCATTTCATGTCAAGGCACTGAAAGGCAAGGGAAAAACCATGAGTGACAACACCGCCAACTGGTCCTTCGAGACCCGCCAGATCCACGCCGGCCAGGCCCCGGACCCGACCACCGGGGCTCGAGCGCTGCCGATCTACCAGACCACGTCGTACGTCTTCAATGACGCCGAGCACGCGCAGAACCTCTTCGCGCTCAAGGAGTTCGGCAACATCTACACCCGCATCATGAACCCGACCCAGGACGCGGTCGAGCAACGAATCGCCTCGCTCGAAGGCGGCGTAGCGGCCCTGCTCGTGGCCTCCGGCCAGGCGGCCGAGACGATCGCGATCCTCAATGTCGCCGAGGTCGGGGACCACATCGTTGCCAGCCCCCAGCTGTACGGCGGCACGTACAACCTGCTGAAGTACACGCTCAAGAAGCTGGGCATCGAGACGACCTTCGTGGAGGACGTGGACGACCTGGAGTCATGGCGTGCGGCAGTCAAGCCGAACACCAAGGCGTTCTATGCCGAGACGATCAGCAACCCATCGGCGAATGTCCTTGACATCGAAGGCGTTTCGGCGATCGCGCACGAGGTCGGCGTTCCGCTCATCGTCGACAACACTGTCGCCACTCCCTACCTCATCCGTCCGCTCGAGTGGGGTGCCGACGTGGTGGTCCACTCGGCGACCAAGTACCTGGGCGGCCATGGCACCTCCATTGCAGGTGTGATCGTCGACGGCGGCACGTTCGACTTCGCCAAGGACTCGGCCCGCTACCCGGGTTTCAACCAGCCAGATCCGAGCTACAACGGTCTGGTGTTCGCCCGCGACCTCGGTGTGGGGAGCCCTCTCGGCGCCAACCTGGCCTTCATCCTCAAGGCGAGGGTTCAGCTGCTTCGTGACCTGGGCGCGGCGATATCGCCCTTCAACGCGTTCCTGATCTCGCAGGGGATCGAGACGCTTTCGCTGCGGATCGAGCGCCACGTCGAGAACGCGGTCAAGGTCGCTGACTGGCTGGAGGCGCACCCCCAGGTCGAGTCCGTGGCCTACGCGTCGCTTGCCTCGAGCCCGTGGAAGGCCCTGGCGGACAAGTACGCTCCGCGGGGTGCCGGAGCCGTCGTCGCCTTCGAGATCGCGGGCGGAGTGGAAGCAGGCAAGAGGTTCGTCCAGGCCCTGGCACTGCACAGCCACGTGGCCAACATCGGCGACGTGCGCTCGCTGGTCATCCACCCGGCGTCCACCACGCACTCCCAGCTCTCTCCTGAGGATCAGCTGGCGTCGGGCGTGACTCCGGGCCTGGTGCGACTGTCTGTCGGCATCGAGTACATCGATGACATCCTGGCGGACCTCGAGCTGGGGTTCACCGCGGCCAAGGTCTAGGCGTCAGAGAAGTAGGCATCAAGAAGGAGATCAACGCTTCACGACAGCACGAAGGATCCTGGGTGCTCTGGCGCCCAGGATCCTTCGCCGTGCAGGGGTACGGCCCCCGGATATCCTGAACGCCATGTCCTCCGAGAGCGCGCCGCAGCCCTCGCGCGCCCGGAATCCTCGTCGACGGCCTTCTCGCGGTCGCGCTGCTGGAGGACGTCAGGCGCCCACAAGGTCGCACGAGTCACCCCAAGCGCGGGCGGCCCGTATCGCGCGCCGTCTCGCCTCGGTGCCCAAGGTCACCTATCCGGTCGACCTGCCGGTCGCCGCCCGCAAGGACGACATCGCCGAGGCCATCCGGAACCACCAGGTCGTGATCGTGTCGGGGGAGACCGGCTCCGGCAAGACCACCCAGCTGCCCAAGATCTGCCTCGAGATCGGTCGCGGCGTCGAGGGGCTGATCGGCCACACGCAACCTCGACGGATCGCGGCCAGAACGGTGGCGGAGCGCATCGCCGAGGAGCTGAACACCGAGCTCGGGACCGCCGTGGGCTATCAGGTCCGATTCAGCGACCACTCGGGCAGCAGCACCCTCGTCAAGGTCATGACAGACGGCATCCTCCTGGCCGAGATGCAACGTGACCGCGATCTGCTTCGGTACGACACGATCATCATCGACGAGGCCCATGAGCGCAGTCTCAACATCGACTTCATCCTGGGCTACCTCAAACAGCTGCTGCCACGCCGCCCCGACCTCAAGGTCATCATCACCTCGGCGACCATTGATCCGCAACGGTTTTCGAAGCATTTCCACAACGCGCCCATCATCGAGGTGTCGGGCCGTACCTATCCCGTGGAGATGCGCTACCGACCGCTCGTCGGCGAGATGCCCGAAGACGACGACAGGGACCAGGTCACGGCCATCTGTGAGGCTGTCGAGGAGCTGTGGACCGAACATCAGGGTGGGGACATTCTGGTCTTCCTGTCCGGAGAACGTGAGATCCGTGATGCCGCAGACGCGCTCACGGGGCTGGCCCTGCCGCATACCGAGGTCTTGCCGCTGTACGCGCGTCTGTCGGCCGCCGAGCAGCACCGCGTCTTCGGCCCCCACACGGGTCGGCGAGTCGTCCTGGCGACGAACGTCGCCGAGACCTCCCTGACCGTGCCGGGCATCCGGTATGTCGTGGACACGGGGACCGCGCGCATCTCGCGCTACAGCCAACGAACCAAAGTGCAACGCCTTCCGATCGAGCCGATCTCCCAGGCCAGTGCCAGCCAGCGAGCCGGCCGCTGCGGTCGCGTCGCGGACGGCATCTGCATCCGGCTGTACGCGCAGGAGGACTTCGAGGCTCGACCCGATTTCACCGAACCCGAGATCCTGCGCACCAACCTGGCCTCCGTCATCCTGCAGATGGCTTCCCTGGGCCTGGGTGACATCGCGCGCTTCCCCTTCATCGATCCGCCGGACGCACGCCAGATCGCCGACGGCGTAAGGCTCTTGGAAGAGCTTCAGGCGATCGACCCGGCGTCCGAGAAGGATGCCGACCCTCGCAAGCGACTCAGCGCATACGGTCGCAAGATCGCCCAGATGCCCCTCGACCCGCGACTGGCGCGCATGGTGCTCGAGGCTGACCGCAACGGCGCCCTTCGCGAGGTGCTCATCATCGTCGCCGCCCTCTCCATCCAGGACCCGCGGGAGCGGCCCAGGGACAAGCAGCAGCAGGCGGATGAGAAGCACAGACGTTTTGCGGACGAACACAGCGACTTCACCTCGTTGCTGAACTTGTGGAACTACCTCAAGGACCAGCAGCGAGAGCTCTCAGGCAGTGCGTTCCGGCGCCTGTGCAAGAGCGAGTACATCCACTATCTGCGGGTCCGTGAATGGCAGGACCTGCACGGCCAGCTCAAGGCAGCGTGCAAGTCCCTTGATCTGCAACAGAACTCATCCGACGCCGATGCTGATGCGATCCACCAGTCATTGCTCTCGGGGCTGCTCTCCCACATCGGCCTTCGGGACGTCGAGAAGCGTGAGTACATCGGCGCGCGTGGTGCGCGCTTCGGCATCTCACCGGGTTCGGCGCTGTTCCGGAAGCAGCCACAGTGGGTCATGTCGGCCGAGCTCGTCGAGACCACCCGGCTGTGGGCGCGCTTCAACGCGCGCACCGACCCGGCGTGGATCGAACGGCTGGCGCAGCATCTGGTCAAGCGCAGCTACAGCGAGCCTCACTGGGAGAAGAAGCGCGGCTCTGCGGTGGCCCTGGAGAAGGTCACTCTGTATGGCGTCCCCCTCGTTGCCGGACGCAAGGTCGGGTACTCAAGGATCAACCCCGAGGAGTCGCGAGATCTGTTCATCCGCAATGCTTTGGTCGAGGGAGACTGGGACACGCAGCACCGCTTCTTTCACGACAATCGGGCCCTGATCAAGCGGCTCACCGAGCTCGAGGCGCGGGCCCGACGACGCGACATCCTGGTCGACGACGAGACCTTGGTCGACTTCTATGAAGGACGGCTCCCGGCCGATATCGTCTCAGGGCAACACTTTGACTCCTGGTGGAAGGTTGTCCGCCGGACGAACCCAGATCTGCTGACCTTCACCGAGGACCTCCTGGTCAGTGACGATGCCGATGCCGTCAGCGCCGACGACTACCCCCAGAGCTGGCTGCAGAACGGCATCAGCCTGCCCCTGACCTACCAGTTCGAGCCGGGAACGGCAGCTGACGGTGTCACGGTCCACATCCCCCTTGACCTCCTCAACCAGGTCCAGGACATCGGATTCGACTGGCAGGTTGAGGGATTGCGTCAAGACCTGGCAACAGCCCTGCTGAAGTCGCTTCCCAAGGCCACCCGTCGCAACTTCGTGCCCACGCGGGAGCATGCCCTGGCGGCACTGGCGTCTGCTGACGTGTCTGCGGGTCACATCACCGACGGGCTCGGGCATTCGCTGCTTCAGCTGACCGGGGTCCCCATCCCGAGCGACCAGTGGGACTGGTTGCGAGTGCCTGACCACCTGCGCATCACGTTCCGGGTCGAGGACCGCGGCGGCATAGTCGTGGGGGAGGGCAAGGTGCTGGCCACCCTGCAGGAGCAGCTGGCGCCTCAGGTTCGGGCGAGCATGCGGCGAGGCGCTGCATCGGTGGAGCAAGAGGGTCTGCGCCAGTGGACTTTTGGTGACCTGTCGGCGACGTTCGAGCAGCGGGTGGACGACCTGGTCATCCAAGGGTTCCCTTCGGTGGTGGACCATGGTGACAGCGTCGCCGTCGAGGTGCTCGCCTCGGAGCAGGAGCGTGACGCGGCGACAAAGCTCGGCGTGCGGCGCCTGCTCCTGCTCAACACGAGCGCTCCCTGGAAACGGGTGCTGGCACTGCTGACCAACGACCAACGGCTCGCGCTTGCCCACAACCCACATGGAAATGTGCCCGATCTTCTGCAGGACTGTCTGGCCACTGCGGTCGACTCGATAGTGGCGCAGCGCCCGGGCGGCAAGGTGCTGGGGCGGGAGGACTTCGACGAGACGTTGGGCATGGTTCGTGCGCACGTCGTGGCGCGGGTGATGGACGTCATCGAGCTCGTGGAGCCCGTGCTGGTCCTCTCGCGCCAGGCCGAGCTCCTGCTGGCGGCGATGGCGAGCCCGATCATGGCTCCAGCAAAGTCGGATATGCAGGCTCAGCTGCGGTCCCTCCTCTATCCAGGATTCGTTGCAGACACAGGGTTCTCGCGGCTCCGCCACATCCAGCGTTACGTGCGCGGCATACTGCTGCGCTGCGAGCATGCCCCCGGGCGGGTGACCCGCGACTCAGAGAACACCACCACGGTGGCCAGGGTCCAGAAGGAGTATGACGCGCTGGTCTCGGGACTTCCGCTGTCGCGACGTGCTGGCGCAGATGTGCAGGACCTGCGGTGGATGATCGAGGAGCTGCGGGTCAGTCTCTTCGCCCAGACTCTGGGGACCCCGCGCCCGGTGTCGGAAAAGCGGATCTACAAGGCGATGGACCAGCTGGAGGACGAGACCTGAGCCAGATCGCGGCACGCAGGCGTGCAGCAAGGCGTGAGGTTTGTCACGTTGGTTATGAGGCACAGGGAGAAGGCACATCCGAACTCCTGCCGGCCGTCACACCTGCGTGGCAGAATCTGACCTGGGCCGAAAGGGGCTTGAGGCAGATGACCGACCAGGCTTGGGGCTTCGAGACGTCTGTCGAACGCCCAGTGCGGCCGATGTCTGCCCTCACGCCCTGTGGCGACGCCCCTCTGTCCGAGCCGCGGGCCGGCTGATGGCCCCCCGGCTGCTCCCGGAGCACCCCAAGTTCGAGACGGCGACCGAGCGTGAGGTCTGGGAGGTTCTCAGGGCGAAGCTCGGGCCGGATGACGTGCTGATGGCCAACCTTCGGCTCAGC
>DASVHT010000131.1:0-16153 GCA_036382455.1 Dermatophilaceae bacterium | reverse complement strand
CAGGACGGGCAGGAGAAGTGTGCGAGGGTCGTCGAACTTGACCGCGGGGTTCACCAGAACGAGGCCGCTGATGCGGGGGCCGTGTCCCTGGGCCAGCTGGAGTGCCAGGGCGCCGCCCATCGACAGGCCACCGACCACAACGCGCTCGCAGGTCTCGTGCAGCTCGCGGAATTCGGCATCAACGCATGCGTACCAGTCCTCCCAGCGGGTGTGGTTCATCGCCTGCCAGGTGGTCCCGTGTCCAGGCAGGAGGGGGAGGCGCACCGAGTAGCCCCTGTCAGCCAAATACTCCCCCCAGGGGCGCAGGCTCTGCGGTGTACCGGTGAAGCCGTGGCACAACAGGACACCGATGTCGGATCCGTCATGGTCGAAGGGTTCGGCCCCGGGCAGAATGGCCACAGAAACACTCCTGGGTTGTCGAGAGATCCACGTTGTCCTTGGACCAGAATCCTCGCACGACGCGTCACCCGCGCATAGTGTCGTAGAGTTCACGCGTCGTGGATGTGTCTGGTTTCTCACAGTGGCGGAGGTGATCGGGGTTGTTCTACTGGGTGCTCAAGACACTCGTCCTCGGCCCGATCCTGAGGCTGCTCTTCCGTCCTTGGGTCGAGGGTCAGGAGAATCTTCCGACCGAGGGCGCCGCGATCTTCGCCAGCAACCACCTCTCGTTCTCCGATTCGATCTTCTTGCCGCTCGTGGTTCCGCGCCGCGTCACCTTCTTGGCCAAGTCCGACTACTTCAACGGGCGCGGCGTCAAGGGACGGGCGACGGCGGCGTTCTTCAAGGGCGCCGGCCAGGTGCCGGTTGACCGATCCGGGGGGATGGCCGGTGAGGCGGCGCTGAGGAGCGGCATGAAGGTCCTTCGTCGCGGTGAGGTGCTCGGCATCTACCCCGAAGGCACTCGCTCGCCCGATGGCCGGCTCTATCGCGGACGCAGCGGCGTGGCCAGGTTGGCGCTCGAGGCGGGATGCCCGGTTCTGCCGGTGGCCATGATCGGCACGGACAAGGCGCAGCCGGCCGGCAAGAAGGTCCCCAAGATCATGCGCATCGGCGTGCGCATTGGCAAGCCGCTGGACTTCTCCCGCTACGAAGGCATGGAGGAGAACAGGTTCGTCCTGCGCTCGATCACCGACGAAATCATGTATGAGGTGATGCTCCTGTCGCATCAGGAGTACGTCGACATGTACGCCACGTCCATGAAGAACCGTCTGCTGGCGGCGGCCAGGGCCAAGGCCAAAGAGCTGCAGCACGCTGCCGACAGGTTCGACAAGTTCGACAGGGACGTCAAAGGCGATGGAGCCACGCTCGAGAGCGATGACCCCGGCGAGGCGCCGGCGTTGGCTCCCGAACACGAGGATCGTCCGCCGACGTCGCAAGGCGACGAGCGGGCGGCCAGCTAGCGGGTGAGGTCCTCCGGCAGGGCGAAGCCCGACGGCGCAGACGCAGGTCCGACGGTGGTCACCGCGCTGTGGCGCGGCCTGGATGTGATGCGACCGGTCGTCTGGCTGTATGCCGTCTACTCTGCCGCCGTCCGTCATGATGGCATCGTGCGGCCGTGGTTGGCATGGGTCGTGCTGGGGGTGCTCGGGGTCTGGACCGCGGGGATGATCCTCTACCGCTCCCGAACGACCAGGGTGGTCGGACTCGAGCTGCTCCTCGCGTGCGTGGCAATCCTGAGCACACGCCTGGTGGACAGCCCCGAGGTGATCGCGGGCGGAGCCAAGACCGTGCCCGGGCTCTGGCCGGCGGCAGCAGTGGTGGCTTGGGCCGTCCTCAAGGGTTGGCGCGGCGGGATGCTCGCCGCGGTCGTGGTGGGCGTTGTCGACCTCATCGAGGTTGGCGTCGCCACCGAGAACACGATCAACAACATCGTCATCATCGTGCTGCTCGGCGGTTGCATCGGCTACTGCGCAGATCTGTCTCGCGACGGGCATGCAGCGCTGCATGAGGCGTTGAAGGTCCGGGCTGAGGTGCGCGAACGCGATCGGCTGGCACGCACCGTCCACGACGGCGTGCTGCAAACCTTGTCGTACATCCATCGTCGGGGTCTGGACATCGGCGGTGAGTCCCGTGAGCTGGGTTCGATGGCGGCCGACCAGGAACGGCAGCTGCGAGCGCTCGTGAGCGACGTGGTGGCGCCTCATCTGGAAGCGTTGGTGGACGGCGAGGTTGATCTGCGGCGGCTGCTCGCTCGCTACGCCGACGGTGCAGTCAGCGTCATCCCTCCCGCTGAGCCCGTGTTCCTGGCCCGCAGGGTTGCCGATGAGCTGGCGGCAGCGGTCAGCGCCGCGCTCGACAACGTCCGGCGTCACGCCGGGGCTGAAGCGCAGGCGTGGGTGCTCATCGAGGATGACGGCCAGGACGTCACGATCACCATTCGTGACAACGGTGTCGGTGTGCTTGCGGGACGACTGGAGGAGGCCGCCGAGAGCGGCCGCATGGGCGTGGCCAACAGCATCCAGAGGCGGCTGAGCGATCTCGGCGGGACTGCCAGCATCGACTCACGGCCCGGTGCCGGGACGTGCCTCGAGCTCATGGTGCCCAGGACCGGGGTCGTGTCGTGACAGGACAGCACGAGCCCGTTGAAGAGCTCGAGCCTGTTGATGACGACGTCCTTGACGAGACCGCCGTGACTGTCGTCGTGGCAGACGACCATCCGATGTGGCGCGATGCCGTGGCGCGGGATCTGACCGAAGCAGGGTTCAGCGTCGTCGCAACGGCTGGCGACGGGCACAGCGCGGTCAGTCGCACACTCGCCACACGACCCGATGTGCTCGTGCTCGATCTCAACCTCCCCGGACTGCGCGGCGACCAGGTGTGCGCTGCGATCGTCAAGGCACAGATCGAGACCAGAGTGCTGATCCTGTCTGCCAGCGCCGAGCAGCGCGACGTCCTTGAGGCGATCAAGGTCGGCGCGATCGTGTATCTGCTCAAGTCCGCATGCCGTGAGGACTTCCTCGACGCCGTCCGGGCGACGGCACTGGGCAGGGCGGTGTTCACTCCGGGCCTGGCCGGGCTCGTCCTGGGCGAGTTCCGGCGACTTTCGTCCGAGCCGCGTCGCAAGGACGGCATCGAGGCCCCCGAGCTGACCAGCCGCGAGATCGAGGTGCTCAAGCTGGTGGCGACCGGCATGTCCTACAAGCAGATCGGCGTGCACCTCTTCATCTCGCATCGGACCGTGCAGAACCACGTCCAGAACACCCTCAACAAGCTACAGCTCCACAACCGCGTCGAGCTGGTGCGTTTCGCGATCGCCAGGGGCCTGGACAGCCCGACCTGACACCGGTTGGTCAGCGTTGGCGTCACTGCGCCATTCAGGCTGGTGCTGGACCGCGCTCCCAGACCTACGCCATCCGGTGTGGCATCGGCTTTCGCACTTTGTCCCGCCCGCCATCGCTGACCTGACGTAGCACCATGGTCCCGTACATCTCCCCGAGTGGGTCGGCGATCAGCTCCAGCCGGGCGCCGTCCGGGTCCCGGAAGTACACCGAGGTCCCGCTCTCCAACTGGTAGTCGACGCCGGCACGGTCGAGGTTTGCCTGCAGCCGTACCCATCGCTCCGGCTCGACCGAGATGGCCAGGTGGTGCAGCCCGCCGAGGACTTCGGCGTACGGCCCGAGGTCGAGTCCGGGCAGGTCGAAGAACGCCAGGAGGCTTCCGTTGCCGACGTCGAAGAAGAAGTGGTTGGACCCCCTGTAGTCGCGGTTCTCGAAGATCTCGGTCAGCGGGAACTCCAGCACCTCCTGGTAGAAGCGGATGGTGCGCTCAACGTCGGCACAGAGCAGTGCCACGTGGTGGATGCCCCGCGCCGACGGCGCGGGCCGTTCTGGGGCGGAACGAAGGTAGCTCGTGCGGATACGTTCACGTTCGGCCTCGATCGCGGCCAGGTCGAGCTCGGTCATGGCGGCTCCCATGTCTAGATGTGGAAGAACAGGTTCAGATACCTCTCCGAGAGGGCGGCGTCGCCCCGGACCGTGTCGACCAGGTGCCCGACGATGTTGCGCACCTGCCACTTCGCGCAGCCGGTCGGCTGTTCCCACGCCTTTGGTGGACTGGCGAGCTCGAAGAATCTCTTCGCCTCCTGCCGGACGACGCGCAGCAGATTGTCGCGTCCCTCAAACGTCATGGCGTTCCAGCTGTTCATATGACCACCTCATGCTCTCGTCACACCCTTCTCGGCGGAGGTCACACGGGTGAGCGGAACGGCATACCTTGCAGTGCTGTTCACCCGGCCGTCGGGATGCTCAGGGTTCCTGAAACGGTACTCCGAAATGGCCCGGGCGCCATCAGCCATTGTGAAGGGAAACCGAGATAATGGGCCAATGCGTATAGGGGTCTCCGAACGAAGCGGCTATGCCGTGGCAGACGTGCGCGTCGGCGCACGATGGATGGTCGAGAGGGTCAGGGCCGCTCGGGACGCCGGGCTCGAGTCGCTGTTCCTGGGTGAGCACCACTCAACTGGTGGCGCCTACTACCAGAACGTTCCGATGCTGGGCCGGGTCCTGGCCGAATGGGGCGACCGTCCGGTCGGCGCGCTGTTCCTGCTGCCGCTGTGGCACCCGGTGCTTCTGGCCGAGCAGGTGGGCACCCTAGCCTCGCTGGCACCCGGACGGTTCATCCTGCAGTGCGCCCTCGGGGGTGGTGACGAGCAGTTCGGCGGCATGGGAGTCCCTTTGCGCGGGCGGGTGGCACGGTTCGAGTGGACCTTGGATGTGCTCCGGCGTCTGCTCGCCGGCGAGGAGGTCACCACGGACGATCCTCTCGCGATCCGGGCGGCCCGCGGCGGACCGCTGCCACCCGAGCCGGTTGACGTCTGGATCGGCGCCTCCGCGCCGGCGGCTATCGACCGGGCAGCCCGCCTTGGGGACGGCTGGATCGCCGCACCCGGACTCACCCCGGCCGAGGCGGCTCGACAGATCGAGGAGTACCGCTCGAGCTGCGCCTTGCACCGTCGCCCGGTGGGCGTGACCGCGATCAGGCGCGACATCCATGTGGGTGTCGACCCGGCCGACGCCTGGAGGGTTGCCGGCCCGATCCTGTCCCATGGCTACCGCGGGCTCAACCCTGACTCGCTCGTGGTCGGTGGACCAGCGGAGGTCGCCAACGCGTTCGCGCACCTGGCCGACCTGGGGTACAGCGATGTCCTGGTGCGCCACCTTGCTGATGACCAGCAGGAGGTCTTGGCCTCCTACGAACGACTGGCCGCCGTGTGCTCCGATCTTGTTGGCGGACAACCGGATCCACCGATTGTCACGTGACCCGCTGATGCTGTTGGGTTTCCGGCATGACCAGGGTGGTCACGAACGCCAACCCGGAGACCGCCGCCGTCGCCAGGAACGCCACCTCGAACGAGGCAGCGTCGGCGAGCGCCCCGGCCACGAGCGGACCGAGGAATGCTCCCGCGTCCGATGCCATCTGGAAGGCCGCGACCGGCGTGCCGCCTCGTCCGCCGATGACGTCGCCGACGATCGCGGCAGAGGACACCCCGAGTAGCGCCGAGCCCGTGCCGTACAGCGCCATCCCGAGCAAGAAGAGCGGCGGACCGCCGGCGAGCGCCATGGCGACCCCCGCCGCAAGCCCGAACGCAGCGCCGGCGCGCAGGAACGGCCGACGTCCGCGGTTGTCGACCAGCCGACCGGCCGGGACGAGCACAAGCGCCTGCACCACAGCGGAAAGGGCCAGTCCGCCTCCGGTCCAGGACGGACCGAGGCGCAGCCCTTCGACGACGAACAACGGAATGAGCGACGAGCGGACGCCGAAGACCGCCCAGCCGACGGCGAAGTTGTTCATCACGGCGGCTCGGTAGGCCGAGCTGCGCAGCGCGGTCCCGAGTGGCGTGGGGGCGTGGTCGGCGGTGCCTGCTTCGACCTCATGGTCACGCAGAGCGGTGCGGGCGAGGAAGACCGTGGCGACGCTCCCGGCGACCAGCAGGGTGGTTGCGTACACGAAGAACGGCGCGCGCAGTGACCAAGCCGTCAACGGGCCACCGAAGGCGGGACCAGCGATGGCCCCCAGCAGGAACCCGGTTTGATACGTGCCGGCAGCACGGCCGCGCTGGTTCGGCCCGACGACGCGCAACAGCAGCGCGAAGGACGACACGGTGAACATCGCCGAGCCGAAGCCGCCGATGCCGCGCAGGAGCAGAAGCTGCGGGTAGCTGCGGGACAGCCCGGCGAGCAGGCTGGACACGGCGACGATGCCGATCCCCGTGGCCAGCACCACGCGCTCGCCGACCCGGTTGACCAGCCGACCGGCCACCGGCGCCGAGGCGAAGCGCACAAGCGCGAACACCGAGATGACTGCGCCCGTGGCGAAGTTGCTGACGCCGAAGTCCTTGGCGAACAGCGGAATGGCCGGGGCGACGATCCCGAAGCCCAGGGCCACCGAGAACGCCACCGCGGTGAGCACTGCCACCTCGGGCGGCAGGGATCCGAAAGGGTTGCGTAGGGCGCGCATACGATCGCCCATCCTTGCAGGCCGCAGCCCGCGCCGCTATCAGAGCCGGTGGTCAGATGCCTCGGGGAGTGTGACGGTCAGGAGTCAGTGCTTCTTGCCAGGTGGCACGATCTCGATCTTGCTGCTGGCGTCCGCCTTTGCGTGCTTCTCGGCGCGTTTCTCCTTGAGGGACTTGCCTGCCTGTTTGGACATGTGTTGTCGGGGCGACTTGTCGGCCATGGTGCTCCTTGGTTGAACCTGGTTCGCTGCGCAGGTTTCGACGGTACGCCTCATCGGTCTGGTTGACCCAGGGTCGACTGCGCGTATTCGCACCTGCTTGCCATATCACCCGCCGCTGTGGCCCAACCGGGAGGCGCGTACGTTATGCGCAATACCGGACAAACAGGGAATCAAGGACATGGACAAGGTCGTCTCAGGCAGCCGAAACAGTCGCCGGGACCGTGTCGACGCAACGTCAGAAGTAGGGAAGTCATGACTGCCGCCCAGCAGAAGCCCGCCATCACGTCACAGCCTGCACTGGCACGCAGAACGCCCATGCGGTGGTTCACGGACATCTGCGTCCGCTACGTCGAGCGCCTCATGCCGGACCCCTACCTGTTTGCCGTCATCCTGACGCTTCTGGTCGTCGGGCTCATCTTCCTTCTGGTTCCCGGCGCCAAGGCGGGCGGCATTGTCGACAGCTGGTACCAAGGCGTCTGGGGCACCGACAACATATTCACCTTCGCCATGCAGATGGTTCTTATCCTGGTCAGCGGATACACGCTGGCGGAAGCGCCGGTTGTCAAGCGTGGCCTTGGCTGGCTGGCAAGCAAGCCTCGCAACCAGGTGCAGGGCGCTCTGCTCTGCTTCGGAGTCGCGGCGATCGCATCGGTCGTCAACTGGGGCCTGGGCCTGGTCGTTGGAGCCTTGTTGGCACGCCAGGTGGCAGCGCGGCTGAAGAAGGTGAGCTTCGGCTACATGGTCGCGGCTGGCTACATGGGTTTCATGGTGTGGACAAACGGGCTGTCAAGCTCTATCGCACTGGCCAATACCGACCCGAAGAGCAAGCTCAATGTGATCTACACCCTGACCCACCAGACCGTGCCACTGAACCTGACCATCTTTCAGCCGTACAGCTACCTGACCGTTCTTGCGACCATCGTTGTCATCGCGCTGGCCATCTGGCGGATGGCGCCGACAACTGTTGACGAGATCGACCCGGCGGTGTTCGCGGCCGACTCCGAGCCCTCTTCGCGTCCGACCACTGGTCGGCCCACGTTCGCTGAGCGGCTGGAGAACTTGTGGATCCTCAACGTGATCCTGTTCGTCGCGTGCGCTGCCTACTTCATCCGCAGCGGCTTTGCCCTGAACATCGCGTCCATGGTCATGATCTTCACCGCCCTGGCCGCCCTGCTCCACGGAACGCCGATTCGTTTCATCCGATCCTTCACGACGGCCGCCAAGACGTCGGGTCCGCTCTTGCTGCAGTACCCGCTGTATGGGGGCATCGTCGGACTGCTCGGCTACGCGCCAACCGCTGGTGGTCGACCACTTCAGACGGTCATCGCCCTGTCGATCGTCTCCGGTGCAACCGCGTACACGTTGCCATTCCTCAACTACGTGGCATCTGTGGTGATCACCCTGTTCGTGCCGTCCGGAGGCGGGCACTGGGCCGTCCAGGGCCCCGTCGCTGTCAGCACGGCTATGCAGCTGGGTCAGTCATCCCCGGCCTACCTGGGCAAGATCTCCATGTCGGTTGCCGTCGGTGAGGCCGTGGCCAACATGATCCAGCCCTTCTGGCTGCTGCCGGTTCTCGCGATCGCAAAGCTGAACGTGCGGCAGGTGATGGGCTACACGGTGGCTGCCTTCGTCCTCGGCTTCGTTGTGTTCGGTGCGGCCGCCCTGATCATGCCGTTCGTCTAGCGGGCGGGCTGTTCCGCCCACGCCTTGCTGCGTTCCACCGCCTTCAGCCACTGCCGGTATGCCGCGTCGGTCTCCACCCGTGCTCCGCGGCGGGGTTCGAAGCGGCGTTCCAGTGCCCAGGTGGCGGCGACCTCCTCCTGACTGGACCACACCCCCGTGCCGAGACCGGCCAGGAAGGCAGCGCCCAGGCCCGTGCTGTCCGCGGTGCGGGGGCGTTCCACCGGGACGCCGAGCTGATCTGCCTGCATCTGCATGAGAAGGGGGTTCTCGCTGGCACCGCCGTCAACGCGGAGCACGGCGATCGGCGTCTCGATCGTGTCGAACACATCGCGAACCTCGAAGCAGATGGCCTCGAGGGTCGCCCGCACCAGGTGAGCCCGGGTGGTGCCCCGGGTGATGCCGTGGATCGAGCCTCGTGCCTGCGGATCCCAGTGTGGCGCGCCCAGGCCGGTGAGGGCAGGCACGAACACGACCCCGAGGGAGTCGCTGACGGTGCCCGCAACGGCTGCCGTCTCGGCCGCTGACCCGATGATCTGCAGGCCGTCACGCAGCCACTGGATCGCCGCGCCAGTGACGAAGATCGCGCCCTCCAGAGCGTAGGTCAGGCTGCCGTCGGGTCCTTGCCATGCCACTGTCGACAGCAGACCGGCGTCGCTGCGCTGCAACGTCTTTCCCGTGTTCACGAGAATGAACGAGCCCGTGCCGTAGGTGCACTTGGCCTCACCAACACCAAAGCAGGCCTGCCCGAACAGGGCGGCCTGCTGGTCACCGGCCATGCCCGAGAGCGGGGCGTCGATGCCCAGGAAGGCTGCCGGGTCGGTGCGCGTGACCGTGCCCCAGTTGGGGACGATGTCGGGCAGAGCGGCGAGAGGCACTCCCAGCAGCTCGCAGAGCTCAGCGGACCACGCGCCCTGCTGAATGTCATAGAGCAGGGTCCGCGAGGCGTTGGAGGCATCGGTGACGTGCGCGCGGCCGCCGCTCATCCGGGCGACGAGGTAGGAGTCGACCGTACCGACTGCCACGTGGCCGGACGTGACGCCAGCCCAAGTCCGAGGGTCGTTCTCGCGCAACCAGGTCAGCTTGGTCCCGGTGAAGTACGGGTCGAGCCGCAGGCCGGTCAGCTCGGTGACGCGGGCGCCATGCCCGGCTGCCTCCAACCGTTCGCAGATCACGGAGGTCCGCCGGTCCTGCCAGACGATGGCACGCCGCGGTGCCGCCAGAGTCTGCCGGTCCCACAGGACCGCCGTTTCGCGCTGGTTGGTGATGCCGACCGCCCGGACTCTCGCGTCGGGGGCGGCGTCAAGGGCGGCCTGCGCCGCGGTGAGGGTGGCCTGCCAGATCTCCTCGGGTGCGTGCTCGACCCAACCCGGGTGGGGGAAGTGCTGGGCGAACTCTGCATAACCGCGGGCCAGGACCTCGGCCTCCTGCGTGACCAGCAGCACTGTCACGCCTGTCGTTCCGGCATCAACTGCCAGGACGACCCCGACGCGATCTACCTCGCCGGCTGCGTTCATGCTCCGGTCTCTCCGGCGTCGGCATCACGCAACGCCTCGAGTACCCGGCTGTCGATGCCGTCCGGAGTCATCCGCATCTCGAAGTTCACCTCGCCCGCCCAGTCTGACAGGGCTTCGTGCAGGTCACGTTGGCTTCGCCCGAGGCTCCGCAGATGCTGTCGCACCTCGTCGGCCAACGGGCCCTCCAGCGGCAGCACGGTGCCGGGGGAACCGAAGTAGAGATCATGCAGGTCCAGCAGCCTGACCAGCTCCTGGGTCGCCTCCGGGTGATCGTCGACCCGCAGGTCCGCGATGACGCCGCAGTGGTCGTAGCCGGCGCCGGGGGCTACGGCATACAGGGCGGCCGACTGGCGCCCCCGCTTGTCGCCGCCGGCATGGTCACCGGCGGCCAGTGCCTCAAGGAGCCTGGCGGGCAACGACAGATGCGGGTGCTCGAGCCACGCCTGCTCCATGTCCATGACGACCCGCTGGCCCACGAGGATGTTTCCCTGGATCGCATAACCACTGTCTGCATCGCCGCCGGTGACACCACCGGCCCAGTCCATACAGCCGGGTCCGGTGAACGTGCTCTGGCCCGTGGCGCAGACCACCCCGAGCTGACGGTCGTCGCGCCCCTCATCCGCCGCCGTGAGCGTGGCCACCGTTTCGGCGGCGCCTGAGCCTGCGGCCAGCAAGGCCAGGCCGTCCGCCGCGTACGACACCTTGGCCATGGCCTGGGTGGCGATGGCGCCGACGCCGGGGCGGGCTGCCGGGACCACCGAACCGACGGCGATGAACTTGCTGGCCACCGCCACGCCATAGGCATCACCGGCGCGGGCCACGATCGAGAAGGTCATGCTCGTGACCCTAGCGACGGAGTGCGTGCGTGGGCGATAGGCTGCCGCCTATGCGTATTGGAGTATTGACAGGTGGCGGCGACTGTCCGGGACTGAACGCGGTGATCCGGGCGGCGGTGACCAAAGGCATCAAGGTCTACGGCCACGAGTTCGTGGGCTTCCGTGATGGCTGGAAAGGCCCGCTGGAAGGGCTGACCCGCCCGCTGGGCCTCGAGGACGTCGACGGGATCTTGGCGCGTGGCGGCACGATTCTGGGGTCCTCGCGGACCAATCCCTACAAGGTCGATGGCGGTCTGGACCGGATCAGGGCGAACTTCGAGGACGCCGGCATCGACGCCCTGATCGCGATCGGCGGCGAGGACACGCTCGGTGTCGCAAAGAAGCTCACCGATGACGGGTTCGGTGTCGTCGGGGTGCCCAAGACGATCGACAACGACCTGTTCGCAACGGACTACACCTTCGGGTTCGACACCGCGGTGATGATCGCCACCGAGTCGATCGACCGGGTGCGCACGACCGCCGAGTCCCACCACCGCGCGCTCGTCGTCGAGGTCATGGGCCGGCATGCCGGGTGGATCGCCCTTCACTCCGGTATGGCGGGGGGCGCCAACGTGATCCTGGTGCCCGAGCGGGAGTTCGACATCGAGAAGGTGGCGGCGTGGGTGCGTACGTGCTTCGACCGGGGGGTGGCGCCGATCGTCGTGACGTCAGAGGGTGCGCTTCCGATTGGGGGCGCCGAGTCCCTGAAGACCGACGCCCTCGACGACTTCGGGCACATCCGCCTCGGCGGGATCGCCAACTGGCTGGCCGACGAGATCGAGAAGCTCACCGGCATCGAGACCCGTTCAGTGGTGCTGGGGCACCTGCAACGCGGTGGCGTGCCTACGGCATACGACCGCGTGCTCTCCACCCGTTTCGGCCTGTACGCCGCGGACGCGGTTCACGGCAAGGACTTCGGCATGATGGTCGCCCTGCACGGCACCGACATCGTCCGGGTTCCGCTGGCCGAGGCGGTGGGAACGCTCAAGACGGTGCCACCGGAGCGGATGAGCGAGGCTGAGGTCTTCTTCGGCTGAGTTCACAACTACCCTTGGGGCGTGAGCACCCCAGATCGGATCGAAGCAAGCCCAGACGTTCTCGCGGGCCTTGACGCCTGGCGTGAGCTGCCTGCCGCCCAGCAGCCCGGCTGGCCCGATGCTGAGGCGCTCGCGACCGCCACCCGCACGCTGGCGAGCTATCCTCCGCTGGTGTTCGCTGGCGAGTGCGACGTGCTCAAGAGCCGGTTGGCCGAGGCGGCGCTCGGCAGGGCGTTCGTCCTGCAGGGTGGCGACTGCGCCGAGACCTTCGCCTCCGCAACCGCGGACAACATCCGCGACCGGATCAAGACGGTCCTGCAGATGGCGGCCGTCCTGACCTACGGCGCGAGCATGCCGGTCGTCAAGGTCGGGCGGATCGCGGGCCAGTACGCCAAGCCCCGCAGCAAGGTCACTGAGACGCGCGGCGACATCACCCTGCCCGCCTACCGGGGGGACATGGTCAACGACTTCGCGTTCACCTCCGAGTCGCGCATCCCTGACCCGAACCGTCTGGTGCGGGCCTACAACGCCAGCTCGGCGACCCTCAACCTCGTGCGGGCGTTCACAACCGGCGGTTTCGCGGATCTGCGCCATGTCCACGACTGGAACCGTGGGTTCGTCGCGAACTCGGCCAACTCGCGCTACGAGCGCCTCGCGATGGACATCGACAAGGCGATGAAGTTCATGGCCGCCTGTGGCGCCGACTTCGACGCCCTGCGCACGGTCGAGTTCTTCGCCAGCCACGAGGCGCTGCTGCTCGACTACGAGCGGCCGATGACACGTATCGACTCACGGACTGGTCTGCCGTATGACGTCGCCGGGCACTTCGTCTGGGTGGGGGAGCGCACCCGCGACCTGGACGGCGCGCACATCGACTTCGTCTCGCGGATCCGCAACCCGATCGGCGTCAAGGTGAGCCCCAAGGCCGATCCGGACTACCTCCTGCGCCTCATCGACAAGCTCGATCCCGAGCGTGAGCCGGGGCGGCTGACACTCATCACACGGATGGGTGCCGGCACGGTTCGAGAGGCGCTGCCGTCGATCGTGGAGAAGGTCACCGCCTCTGGTGCGGTGGTGACCTGGATCTGTGATCCCATGCACGGCAACACCTTTGAGGCGCCATCGGGCTACAAGACCCGTCATTTCGACGACGTCGTCGATGAGGTGCGCGGCTTCTTCGAGGTCCACAAGGCCCTGGGCACCAATCCGGGCGGCATCCACATCGAGCTCCCCGGCAGTGATGTCACCGAGTGCCTGGGCGGGGCCGGCGAGATCGTCGACTCCGATCTGGAGAAGCGCTACGAGACCCTGTGCGACCCACGCCTGAACCATCAGCAGAGTCTCGAGCTGGCGTTCCTGGTGGCCGAGATGCTTCAGGCATGACCGACCGCGTCGTGGACCTGCGCTCCGACACGATCACCAAGCCGGTGGTCGCGATGAGGATGGCGATGGCATCGGCCGAGGTCGGCGACGACGTCTATGGCGAGGACCCCACGGTCCTGGCGCTGGAGGATCGCGTTGCCGACCTGCTCGGTCACGAGTCAGGTCTGTTCACCCCCTCGGGCTCGATGGCCAACCAGCTCGGGATCCGCCTTCACGTCGGTCCCGGCCAGGAGCTCATCACCGACGAGCTGGCGCACGTGCTGAGGGCCGAGTTGGGTGCCGCAGCCGTGTTCTCCGGCATCTCCTCGCGGTCCTGGGCCGCACCTCGGGGGCTGCTCGACCCGGCCCAGCCGTTGCGGCTGATGCAGCCGGACGCCGGGACGTACCAGGTATCGACCGCGGCGATCGTCGTCGAGAACACCCACAACTTCGGCGGCGGCACGATCCAGCCGCTCGAGGCGATCGCCGCGCTCCGGGTTGCCACCAGGCCACTGGGCGTGGCCATGCACCTCGATGGGGCCCGCCTCTGGAACGCCCACGTCGCCACGGGCATCGAGCTCGCGGAGTACGGCCAGCACTTCGACACGGTCTCGGTCTGCCTGAGCAAGGGCCTTGGGGCCCCGGTCGGTTCCGTTCTGGTCGGGTCGCGTGAACACATCGCGGAGGCTCGCGTGTGGCGCAAGCGGTATGGCGGTGGCATGCGCCAGGCGGGAATTCTCGCTGCTGCGGGGTTGTGGGCGCTGGACCACCACGTCGCGCGCCTGGCCGATGACCATCGCCGCGCCCGGACGTTCGCCGAGGCGATCGCGAGCCGTTTCCCGGACGTCATCGACCCGGCACATGTCCAGACGAACATCGTCATCGCTGACGTCGGGCAGGTGGGTTGGCCCGCTGCGGACTTCGTCTCGCTCGCAGGTGACAGGGGCCTGCGTATGTACGCCGTGAACGACGGTGCCGTGCGACTGGTCTGGCACCTGGACGTCGACGACGCGGACACGGCCTATGCCGCTGACGTGATGAACACCTTGATCCTCCAGGCGCCGTCACGATTGTGAGTCTCCCTGGACGGATCGAGGAGCGACTATCGACCGCAGGCGCCGGGGACAGACGAGCGCGGCAGTGACCCTCAGACCTCGTGATGGAGGAGCTCGAAGGGAGGACTCTGCTCCGCGGTCGCGTCAGCCTTGCGACCGATGAGCTCCACCGTGTACATCGCTGCCAGGACCATGGCTCCGCCGAGCACCATCCGCAAGGTCATCATCTCCCCGCCCAACGCCACAGCGAACCCGGCCGCGAACACAGGCTCGAGGGTCATCACGATCGCGGCCCGGGTGGCGCTCAGGTGGGACTGGGCCCAGGTTTGTGCCCAGATGGCCACCGCGCCGGCAATCAGGGCCATGTACAGCACTGAGGTCCATCCGCCTCGACCTGTGGGAAGCTCGATCCCGCCGGGTGCTGCCGCGATCAGGGACACGAGCGCGATCGCGACCATCTGGACGGCGGAGAGCCCGGCTGCCGTGGAGGGCGAGGAGAAGCGCCCCAGGCCGATGATGTGCAGCGCGTAGACGGCGGCCGAGAGCAAGGTCACCTCCTCGCCAAAGCCGAAACCCGTGCCCAAGCTGTTGAGGGACAACGTCGCCAGCCCCGCAGTGGCCAGCAGCACCGCGAGCCACGTCGATCGGGGTATGCGTTCGCGCAGCAGGATGGCGGCAAAGATGGGGGTCATCACGACGTAGGTGCCTGTGATGAAGCCGGACCGCGAGGCCTCCGTGTGGGCAAGGCCGACGGTCTGGAGGATCTGGGCAACGCCATACATGACCCCCAGGCCGACCCCGATCCGCAGCTCGCGCCCGCTTAGGGCCAGCATCGGCCGCCAGAACACGGCCACCATCGCGGCCGCAGCGATCGTGAAGCGGACTGCCAGGAAGTCGGTCGGGGGCAGCACCCGGACGATGTCACGGATCAGGAAGAACGTCGAACCCCAGATCGCGGTGGCTCCAACGAGCAGCAGCGTCGCGACGCGCCGGGAACGCGCAGTAGTCAACGGTGTTGGACGCTCAGACCACGACGAGCGTGATGGTCGCGCCGCTTGGTGCAGGGGTTCCTGCGGGGATCGACTGGGTAGTGACCAGGCCAAAGGGGCCACCGAAAGAACGTTGGATCGTCACCGTGAAGCCCAGGCCCTGAAGGATCGACGTCGCGTCCCCCTCCTTCTTGCCAAAGACATCGGGGACCACGACGAACTGGGGGCCCTTGGAGACGACGAAGGTGACGGCGTCCCCCTGGAACAGCGTGCCGGTTGCGGGGGACTGGCTGATCACCGAACCCTTGGGCACGGTGTCGCTCCAGTCCGACTTGGTGGCATCGACCTTGAGCTTGGCGCCTGTCAGTGCCTTGACCGCCTGGTCGGCCGGCTTGCCGGTCCAGTCCGTGAGCGTGATCGGCTGGCGCCCCTGGCTGATCACCAGGGCGACGGGAGTGGCCCGCTTGACCGACGTGTCGGCCGCAGGCGAGGTCGAGATGACCTGGCCCTGGGGGATCGTCTCGCTGAATGCCTTGCTGACTGCGCCCAGCGTGAGCTTGGCGTCGGTCAGTCGCTGTTCCGCCTCGGCCTGGCTGCGCCCGACCAGCTTGGGCACGCCATACCGTTCCTGCCCCTGTGACACGGTGAGGGTGACGGTGGAGCCCTGGCTCACCTCCCGCCCAGCCGGCGGGTCGGCGGCGAGCACCACTCCAGCCTTGGTGGTCTCGTCGAAGGACCTGACCACCTTCGAGCTGAGGTCGGCGTTGGTCAACGCACGCTCGGCCACCTGCATGGTCAGGCCGGAGACCTTGGGCACCGTGGTGCTGGAGCCCGGCCCGGCCAGGAAGAACCACAGGGCCGCGGCTGCCGCTACAAGGATGAGCGCAAGTGCGAGCAGCGGCCAGTTGCGGCCTCGCCAGGATGAGCTGCGCACCAAGGCGGCGAGGCGACCGGAACGCGTGG
>DASVHT010000130.1:0-2798 GCA_036382455.1 Dermatophilaceae bacterium | reverse complement strand
TGGCGGTGCCGCTGGAGAAATGCATTGCGTGGGAGGAGCGAAGGGAGGCCGTTATGAAGAGGTCGGCGCTCGCCGTCGACAGACGGCTGGCCCTCGCGGCGTTGATCCGTCGGGCTTGCTCGAACGAACTCTTCTTGGACTACCTACTTAACACGGTTGTCAACAAAATCCCATTTCCCACCACGCGTCTAGCGCTTTATCGGGCGGCGGGAATGCGGATCGGTCACAATAGCAACATCATGATGCATGTGCGCGTTATGTCGCCTCATGGAATCGAGATCGGCGACAATTGCATCATCGGAGAATTCGTTTGGCTCGACGGGCGCGCCGTGCGAGTTGGTGAAGGACCGGGTCTCAAGATCGGCAACAATGTCAACGTCGGCGCCAACAACATCTTCATCCCGGGCGGTCACCTGCCGGACTCAGCCGATTTCTTCGGCCTGCCGGAGAAGACGTTCGTCGAGGACAACGTTTGGATCGCCATGAACTGCACGATCCTTTACGGCTTGACGGTCGGCGAGGGCGCAGTGGTCTCGGCGGCCTCACTGGTAAACAAGGACGTCGCGCCATACACGATGGTGGGCGGGGTGCCGGCCCGATACCTGAAGGACCGAGCGCGCGATCTTGACTACAAGCTGTACAACAGGGAACGCTGGATCTAGCGGGGTGATTGTTGGGGGCACGACATGAGGGTCTGCGTTGTCCTGAACCACATGCCGGGGCCGGGTGCGGGCGGTCTCGAGGGACAAGTGCACGACGTCTGCACCGGCCTGCTTGATCGCGGCGTCGATGTGCATGTGGCGTGCCGGCCCAGCCTCTACATGCCCGCGGAGAACGTCCCGTTGCTGGAGCACATCCATGCGGTCACCGTCGACCCGACGCCCGCAGAGATCGACAACCCATTTCTGGGCATGTGGCGCACCTCTAAGGACCTCGCCCAGGCCGAAAACTGGGGTGCGTATGACGTCGTGCACTTGCAGTCGCACTACGGCTATCACACCGCGTTGCGCCTGGCTCGGATGTCCGGCTCACGCCCGGCCCTGGTTACCACGTTCCACCTGACGGCGATCGGCGGGATCGTCCGTCTACAGGAGCTTGGCTTTCCCCAGGAGCCAGACCTGCTCCAGACCCAACCGGCCGCCGTCATGGAAGCGACGCTCGCCGGGTTGTCGGATCGTTCGATCGCGGTATCGCAGCAGGTCTATGACGATCTCACGCGCGGCTACGGCGTCGCACCGGAGGAGGTCAGCGTCGTTTACAACGGCATAGACACCGAGCTGTTCACGCCGATACCGCGTGCCGAGGCGCGCGAGCAACTCGGGATGCACCCCGGCCTCCGGTATGTGTTGTACGTGGGGCCGTTCTTCGGCTTCCGCCGCACCATGCTGCTGGACAGCCTGACCTACCTGGATCCGGACGTCCGCCTGCTGGCAATCTGGCCGTTGACCGAGCCGTGCCGGCCCGAGCGCGCCGGTGATCGCTTGGTCCGAATTGGATACGTACCGCGCGAGCGGATGCCGTTGTACTACGCGGCGGCCGACCTGCTGGCCTATCCGCTGGTCTACACCGGCTTCGGCCTTGCGCTGCTGGAAGCCTCGGCGTGTGGCTGCGTGCCGGTGGCCTTCAACGTCCCGCCCGCCAGCGAGCTGGTGCCCCAGACGGCGTGGCTGGTCAACGATATAAGTCCACCGGCATTCGCCCGCTCGATCAACGCGGCATTGCGTGACCCCGAGACCCCACGTAAGGCCGAAGCTGGCATGCGCGCGGCCCGCGCCCATCGCTTCAGCCTCGACCGCATGGTCGACGAGACATTGACAGTATATGAAACCGCGCTCAGGGACAGGGCGGCCCGAGCAGACCTCCCCCCACGCCTCATCCCCCACCCACCCCGGAGCGAGATCGTGGCGTGAAAGAGCTCTCCATCCTTCTCCGTCGCAGACCGCACCCTGCGCAGCTAAGGGCCTGATGATAAATAACCCCGGCATTTGAGCTTGTATGAGCGATGATCTGGTAGTGGCTATCAGCGGGGACGTGGTGGAGTCGTTGCGGGCGAAGTTCGAGGCGGTGCTACCGCATCTGGACGAGCGCCAGCAGCGACTGGTGATGGCCGGCGAGGCACGCCGCTGGGTCATGGAGGGATCGCTGCGGTGGCCAGCGCGACAGGGGCGTCGCGTTGCCGGATCTCGTTGGGAGTGGCCGAGTTGGAAGCCGGAGAGGCGCCGCTGGGCCGGGCCCGACGGCAGGGCGGTGGTCGTAAGGGCTTGCCGATGATCAACACGCTCAGTTTGTGAGTGGTTTCAGGCTGTAGTTCCAGTCCGGGTGCCATTCGTGGCGGGTCAGGGTGCCGGATTCGGACAGCGCCTTCATCGTGGAGTCTGGGATGGTGAGCCCGGTGGGATAGGTGCTGGTGTCGAGTTCGGCGTGGACGCTCAGTCCGGCGCGGTCGGATCTACTGAAGTTGTCAGGACCGCAGCACCGCCTTGCCGTGGGAGGGACACCCCATGATCACCACCGACGTGCCCGCCTGGCTCCGCCGCTCCGACCAGGCCGGCACCTGGGCCCGCACCATGCTCACACCCCGCCGCGCCGTCGTCATCGACTGCGAGACAACAGATCTGCCGGGGGGCGTTACGGAGGGTGCCTGGTGGACATCAGCGGCCGGATCCTTCTCAACTCCCTGAAACCTGGATCCTCTTTCAGCTTCGTGAGTGTGGTCACCCGAGTCGGCCCCCCGTAGGGCTGAGGATCGGCGGCTCCGTGTTTAGCGTCGGTCGCCGTGGACAGGCGAGATCCGTGAG
>DASVHT010000129.1:0-3145 GCA_036382455.1 Dermatophilaceae bacterium | reverse complement strand
GACGAGTGGCGAGACCATCGTGTGTTCGGGTCATGGCTCGATGTCAGCGCAAGGGCAGACGGTAGGTCCGTCCGACTGGGAGCGGCCACTGGGCCCGTGGTGTCGTTCCAGCTGCCCAGCGTGCTGGGGTTGCTTCCAGTCCGTTTTCCCCAGGCCACTGGCCGACCCCGACGTGCGGGCTTGCGGCGCACCGGGCTTCACGGTTGCTGTCCGGCGGGAGCCACACATCCGACGAACGGTGAGTGAGTAGGGTGGTCGGCGCCGATCGCGCGCCAAATGGAGGGCTTGTGGCAGTATCCCGCCGGGACCATCGCACTCCGGTGCTGGTGGCACTTATGTTGGCCATGGCGCTGGTCGCGATGGACTCGACCATCGTGGCGACGGCGATCCCGCAGTTGGTGGGTGATCTCGGCGGGTTCTCGCTGGTCGGGTGGGTGTTCTCGATCTTCCTGCTCGCGCAGACCGTGACCATCCCGGTTTATGGGAAGCTGGCCGATCTCTATGGGCGCAAGCCCGTGTTGGTCATCGGCGTCGTCATCTTCCTGATCGGTTCTGCGCTGTCCGCGCTCTCTTGGAACATGGTGGCGCTGATTGCGTTTCGCGGCGTCCAGGGTCTGGGCGCCGGTGCGATCGGGGCGACCGTCAACACCGTGGCGGGAGACCTGTACGACCTGCGGGAACGCGGCAAGGTGCAGGGGTGGTTGGCGAGTGTGTGGGGCATCTCGGCCGTGCTGGCGCCGGCCATCGGAGGCGTGTTCGCGCAGTATGCGACGTGGCGCTGGATCTTCCTGGTCAACCTGCCGCTGGGAACTGTTGCCCTGACCCTGATCGTCCGCGACCTGCACGAGCGGGTCGAGCGACGCCCGCACCGCATCGACTACTCGGGCGCAGTCCTACTGCTGGCCTCGGTCGGCCTGCTGATCCTGGGACTGCTACAGGGCGGGACCGCGTGGGCGTGGCTCTCGGTGCCAAGCGTCCTGGTCTTTTCCGGGGCTGTGGTGGCGGCTGCGGTCGCCATCGTCGTGGAGCGGCGGGCGGCCGAGCCGGTCATGCCGCCGTGGCTGTGGACCCGCCGTGTGACGGCCGGTTCGTATGCCGCGACCCTGACCGCCGGGTTGATGGTCATCGGGCTGTCGACGTTCCTGCCCACCTGGGCCCAGTCAGTCCTGGGGTTGGGGCCGGTAGCGGCCGGGTTCGTGCTCGCGGTAATGACCATGACCTGGCCGGTCGCCTCCGGCTTCTCCTCGCGGCTCTACTTGCGAATCGGCTTCCGAGACACGGCGCTCATGGGTGGGTTGTTCACCGTGATCGCCGGTGTCGTGTTCAGCCTGGCGACTGCCGAGTCGCCCGTGTGGCAGCCGGTGGCCGGCAGTGCCATCATGGGTGTGGGCATGGGGTTGATCACCTCGCCGCTCATCGTCGGGCTGCAGTCGACCGTCGGTTGGTCTCAGCGCGGGGTCGTCACCGGTGGTGCGATGTTCTCCCGGTTCCTCGGCCAGAGCCTCGGGGCGGCAGTCTTCGGGGCCATCACCAATGCCGTCCTGCTACACCGCCTCAGCCAGGCGCCGGCGAACCTGCGAGGCAAAGTCCCGAACCGGGTTGACGGTTTCAGCCAAGCGCTGGCGGGCGGTCATGAAGATCCGGTAGCCGCAGCCTTCCTGCGTGAGGCGCTGCATGCATCAACCCACGCCGTGTTCCTTGGCCTCTTGATTGCCGGCATCGCCACGGTCGTCATCCTGATCGTGCTGGTGCCCCGCCGGTTCCCGTCTGGTGACCTGCCGGTCGACGAACCGGCCGAGTGACTACTCAGTTGGTTAGCCGGGGGTCGCGGGGACGACGGGGACCATGGGTTGGCGAAGAGGACCGATGACCGGGGCCCAAGCGGGATAGGACATCGAGTCCGAGGTAGCGGCGCCCATCGGCCCATTGGTCGTTCTTTTCGGGGGCGGGGCAGGGCACGGACGCAGGCTCGGTGGATATAATTGAAGGCGCAACTATCCTTTGAAATGCCAGCTAGGAGACTGACGATGAAGCTACGAACGTTGCCGTCACGCCTCGCCACAGGTGGGTACATCCTGCATTCCGGGATACAGAAATGGAGCGGCAGCCCGGAGCAGGCCATTGGCATCCACGCTATGGCCTCGAACGCTCTTCCAGTCTTGAAGTCGATCGACGCGCCCAAGTTCTTACGCGCGCTTTCTGCGGCCGAGATCGCCACCGGCCTGGTGCTACTCGCCCCCTTCGTCCCGGCGGGCCTCGCGGGTGCCGCGTTGACCGGGTTCTCCGGCCGTTTGGTCGCGATGTACCTGCGCACGCCCTCGCTGCGTAAGCCGGCCAGCATCTGGCCAAGCCCCCAGGGGATCGCCGTAAGTAAGGACATCTGGATGCTCGGCATCGGGCTGGGCCTGCTCATCGACGAAGCCGGGGAACGGCGCAGGCCGTCCAAGACTGCCTAAGACTTGTCGTTCAGGCTGCCGCGACGGTGCCTGGACATGAAAGTCCCCAAGCGAAAAGGGAGAACCGTCGCGTCAGGTGGTTTTCCAATGCTCAGCGGATCGCATCCGATGATGCGATCGCGCACCGCCGTCTTGATGATGACGAGGTGAAGGATGCGGTATGCCTCGCGAGTGGTTGCCGCGGACCGACGAGTCCCAAGCTTGGTGACCCACCGCTGGACCTCGCTGTGAGTGATCGACCCAATTGCATGGCAGGGCCAGCCCGACTGGACCCGCTTCTGATTGCGAAGCTACACGCCGAGGTCACCTAGTGCTGGGCAATCACTCTGCGAGGTGCGTCATTCCGCCGCGAAAGGGGTAGAAGGCGCTGTTTGTGTTTGTCCGCTCAAGTAGCCGATGGTCGGGCGCTCGGTCGCGCCAGGTGATCGTTCCGATTTACCCACAGTCGTCTCATCTTGCTGCCGTACTTGTAACGACCTGAGTGCGCCGGCCGGCGTCGGCTGTGCCCCTGCGGGTCAAGGCATGCGCTTATCCCGGATCCGCACGCCTTTGTTCGGCTGCCGCTTGACCTCGCGTACTCCGACTCGAAGTCGGCCAACGGCTTTGAGCTGCTCTGTCTGATCACGAGGAGCGCAGACGCTCGCTACCTCTGCGAAATCACAGGTTTCCCGCCTCACATGAGCTTATGA
>DASVHT010000128.1:0-1665 GCA_036382455.1 Dermatophilaceae bacterium | reverse complement strand
AGCGCCTCTGACAAGTTGTGGCTGGGCGTCGCTGCCTGGCGGTGGATGTTCCTGTCTCTTGCGGTTCCAGCTCTCATCTACGGCGGCCTCGCGTTGACGATCCCGGAGTCGCCGCGCTACCTGGTGGCCAAGGACCGGCTTGAGGAGGCCGCCGATGTGCTGCGTCGTTTTGTCGTGGCCAAGCCGGACAAGAAGGTCGCCGAGATCGAGGAAACACTCAAAAGCGACCATGACTTCCGGCTCTCCGACCTGCGGGGACCGGCCGTGGGGCTGCTGCCCATAGTCTGGGTCGGGATCTTGTTGTCGGTGTTCCAGCAGGCCGTGGGCATCAACGTGATCTTCTACTACTCCAGCGTGCTGTGGCAGGCGGTGGGGTATGGCGAGTCGAACGCCATGCTCATCAGCGTGATTACGTCCGTCACCAACATCGCGGTCACCGTCGTCGCGATCTTCCTGATCGACAAGGTGGGCCGCAAACCGCTCCTCGTCGTGGGCTCCTCGGGGCTCTTACTCACCCTCGCCACGATGGCCTTCTGCTTCCAGCAGGCGCAGGTCGTCGCGGGCAAGCCAACCCTGCCGGGAAACCTCGGCATCGTCGCGTTGGTTGCGGCCAACCTGTACGTCGTCTTCTTCGGTGTCAGCTGGGGACCCGTCGTCTGGGTGATGCTGGGTGAGATGTTCAACAACCGCATCAGGGCGAGTGCCCTGGCGCTCGCAGCCGCGGCGCAGTGGCTGGCCAACTTTGCAGTCTCGGTGTCGTTCCCGAAACTGAGTGCCATCGGCCTCGGGCTCACGTACGGCATCTACGCGGTGTTCGCCTTGATGTCGCTGGTGTTCGTGCTGAAAAGCATCAAGGAAACCAAGGGCCGAGAGCTCGAGGAGATGGCCTGACCCATGACCGTGCATGCGTCGACCGTCCGCGACCTGCCCGATGCCCTGCACGACGAGGGACTGTTCGGCGAGCGGCTGGCCGGGAGGCGGCCCGCCGTGTTCCTCGACTACGACGGGGTCCTCACGCCTATCGTCGATCGGCCCGAGGACGCCGTTATCTCCCCAAGCATGCGCACCACGGTGCGGGCTCTGGCCCGGCGCTGCCCGGTGTGCGTGGTCAGCGGCCGCGACCGGCAGGTCGTGCAAGAGCTGATGGGGGTCGACGACCTCGTGGTGGCCGGTAGCCACGGCTTCGACATCTGGAGCCCGAGCGAGGGCACCATCGCGCACGATGGCGGCTCCGGCTACGAGGCAGTCATCTCTGATGCGACCGACGAGCTGCGTGCCGCGCTCGGGTCGATTCCGGGAGTTGTCATCGAGTCGAAGCGTGCGTCGGTCGCGGTGCACTACCGGCTCGTCAACCCCGAGGACCACGGCAGAATCGGCGCGGTGGTCGACACGCTCCTGGCCGAGCGCCCGGAGCAGCTCAAGGTCACCCCCGGGAAGAAGGTCTACGAGCTCCAGCCCAAGATCGATTGGAACAAGGGCCGTGCGGTGCTGTATCTGCTCGAGACGCTCGGGCTCGACACCGCAGACGTGGTGCCCCTGTACCTGGGCGACGACATCACCGACGAGGACGCCTTCCGGGCGCTGCGCGGGCTCGGCGTCGGCATCATCGTCGGCCACGCCGCCGATCCGGAGGTCGCTGACCGAGCCACCGCCGCCGACTTCGTC
>DASVHT010000127.1:0-3289 GCA_036382455.1 Dermatophilaceae bacterium | reverse complement strand
CCCCACCGCGCTGCCTGCGGAACGGGAGAATTACGGCACCATCAAACTCTGGATCAGACGGTTGGGGGTTCGAGACCCTCCGGGCGCGCACACGAGACCGGGACGTTCGGGAACTGCTCAGCCCGACCGAAACCGTCCTGGAACACGTCGGAGCGATTCCCTGGAGGGCCTACCGGGACCCAGCCGCCGATGGTCCACCGGACGGCGCAGGAGTCGCCTTCGGCCACGCGGCACTGGGTCTGTGACGTCCGGTGACGTCCGATGACGTCCGCGGGCGGCGTGCGGCGGCCTTCGGAATCCTCGTCGCTGCCGGAAGTGTCGGCCCTCCTGCTCCCCGGGCACAGCGATCACGCATCCCTGAATTCGTCAAGCCTTTCCAACAATCGGATCAGTGCCCACCGCGACGGCGTCACGGCCACATCACGGCCACGTGACGGCCGCGGTCACCAGAAACCTCAGCAATGGACGCCACGAGGGACTGAGCACAAGATCCACCAAGATCCACCAAGATCCGCAGGGGATTACCCGGGTATCTCGTCCGCGAGCGGCACCGCACCAACCGCCAAGGAGACATCAAACCGTGAACCCAGGGTTTGTAGGACTTCCACCAGCGCCGGCCGAAAGGCCACCGAAGCCCGTGCGACTCCATCGGTCTCGTCCATCAGCCCTACTGTGGCCAACCACCGAAGCTGGTTCAGCACGGTCACACACAGCTCCATCACCTCGTACTCGTCGGCGGACGCCTCGAAATCGGTTCGTGCGAGATCCCTTTCGATTCTCAGCAGGTTGGCCAGGTTGCAGCCAGTCGGACGACAGGCAGCCGTGGTGAACCCCAGGAGTAGCAGGAGGTGAGCCGGAGCCTCCGACTCGATCAACTGGGCGTCCCCGAGCAGCAGGTCGAATGCCACGTGTGCCGCCTTGCGACCGATCTCGACCTGGGTCTTCGCTCCATCTGCACTCTCGAAGATGCCGGCCAGTCGACCCTGTCGAACCCGTCGACCCTTCATGACCAACATTCCGCTGCTGGTGGTGGCCACCCAAGGCAGGACCATCGCATTGATTTCCCACATAGGGTCCGCGGCGGGCCAATCGGAGTCAGGTATGCCCAGCCGCGGCAGCAAATCGTCGACGTCCTGACGGCGCAGCCCGCCGTCTCGGGTGATGATCCTGCTCCCGCCGACCCAGTCGACCAGCATCCTGGCCTGCGCGACCAGCGTGCTACCGCGAAACGCGGCCGCTTCGATGTCGGCGGCCGGTATCTCGACGCTGATCGGCCGATCGAAATCGATGTCGATGCCACGAAGACCGATGTCAATCGCCAGCGCCGCCCACTGCTCGGGTGTGAGATCCTCGGCGTCCGCACCGAAAAAGGCGTCCTCGTCGAAATCGCCGGCCTCGACAACGTCATCGAAGCCGTCCCCGGCCGTCAGCCCCCGACGGAAGTCCTCCGGCATCGCGTTGAAACGCTCGATGACTTCGGCCATCGCACCCTCGTCGGTGATATCGATCCCCTCGTCAATGGCCATCTGCATCATCCGGCCGGCAGCGCCCTGATACATCGGGTTACCGATGCGTAACGGCAGTTCAGCGACGAGCCCGTCGAGTGCCTGCCGGGTCGCGAGCAGGTCGTTGCCGGCCTTCCAGCGCCCGGTTTCGGTGAGGAAGTCGAGATACACGTGCATCGCCGGGACGATCGCCGCGACGTAATCCGGGTCGACGCCGATAAGCTTCCGCGGAAAAAGGTCACCGATGACCTCGTCCACCAGATCTGGCGACCAGTCAGACGGATTCGGAGAATCGAGCGACGAGTCCTTGAATTGGCAAGCTGTCCGCACCGTGTACAGCAGGTCGACCGGGGCAGGTCCCGCGGGAACCCGCGCATCCAGCCAACGCTCAAAGGCACCCAGCACCCGGGAGCGCATCTGTTCGGGCGTTTCGCGAACGTGGTGTGACTTTGCCCGGCGGGACTTCTGCCGACGACCTGCCATCGCGAAACCTGCTCCCTCGACTCAGCCGCGCCGGGCGAACCGTCCGCAAGAGTAGCGGTCGCAGTGGCCGAGGGTGAAACCCATGGCCCGCACCCGGTGTTCAATGACGCGGTGATACCTGCCCTCCCGCTGGCCACGTGGCTCGCCAACCGCAACCTGACCGATCTCGAGGAGCTGCTGTATCGCCGGCGCGACTATCTTGCCGGGTACCGGCTGAACAACTTTCACAGTCTCGCCGACCTGTTGCAGAACCCGTGGGCACTCGCGGGCGCCCTGCCGTCGCTGCCGTTACCCGCGTTGCAGGTCATCGAGGCGCATGCGGCGCTCGGCCGATCCGTGACGATAGATGCACTGGCCGGATTCCTCACCGAAACGGGCGGCCCCGAGCAGCACCGCGCGCACGTGGTCGGCGCCCTCGATCTGCTGACCGCCGATGCACTGGCGTGGTCAGGTGACGGTGTCCACTCCAACCTCGCCAAGGGCTTCGAGCAGTTGATCCCATCGCCGCTGGGCCTCGGGCCGTCCGGCGAAGTACTACTGGCCCGCATGAACGTCGAAAAGATGAGGGCGACCCTGCGGGCCTTGGATCTCCCTCGCGCCGGTGATCGGGCACGACTGGAGGCGGCGCTACGCGGGTTCTACCTCGATGCGGACGGTATTCGCGCGCGGGTCGCAGCCGCCCCATCAGCGATTCGCGGCGAGTTGGAGGCGGAGGCCGCCGGGACCAGGGTGACACCTACCGGATACGACCGCGATCGGCTCGTACTCGAGCGGGAGGTCGAATCCTGGGGGGCGGCCAGGGCGATGCTCTTCCGGGACCTCAACTACCGCGTAGTCATGCCGAGCCAGGTGCGACTTGCATTGCGGGGGAGCGACTTCCGGGCACCCTTTGATCCCACACCCGGCGAGATTCCGACGACGTCCACCTCCGTCGATCAGATCACCGGCGAGGCCGGCTCCGCGGCGGTGGAGTTCGTTGCGGCGACGACGACGGTACTGGGCAGCCTCGCCCGGGAACCGGTCCCGGCTCTGAAGGACGGCGGTTTGGGGGTCCGTGAGATCCGCAAGTTGGCAAAGGCGGCTCGGGTGACCGAGGCACGGGTGACGCTGGTGATCGCGCTCGCTCGCGAGATCGGCCTGGTGTCCGAGACATCCCGGGTCGGCGTTTCGGAGATGTACCCGACCTGGAACCGGACCGAGCCGAACGTCCGGCTTGCGCAACTCGTCATGGCCTGGTGGCGACTGGTCTACCTCCCTACCCTCCCACCCAAGGTCGAGGCACCAACTGTCGCGACCATCCT
>DASVHT010000126.1:0-3027 GCA_036382455.1 Dermatophilaceae bacterium | reverse complement strand
CGCCCGCCGCCGAGATGTAGCGATAAGCCCTGCAACGATGCGTCGCGTGGGGGCTGTCCCCAGTCGTGAAGAGTCGGCGCTGTCCCACCCCCGGCCGTGTAAGCCGCTTGACCCACGCGCAGAGGCGTGTGCCGGTGAGGTACCTGTGCGTTCAGGGCAGGGGCGGCTACTGCAAGGTGCTCACTTGGTGTCGGTACCTGTGACGGTCACGGGGGTGGCTGTCTCAGCACCGCTTAACCCACCACGCTCGTGGGACTTTGCGCCGCTCAGGATCGTCCGGGTCGTGGCTCGAAACCGATTGGATCCTTCCCTGGTCCCCTATCTTGTTATTGACGGCGGCCCAGCAGGACCGCCCCCGTGAATGGGGTTGGCACATGAACCATCCTGGTCGTTTCAGGAGCCGGTGGGATCGCGGATCCTTTTTGTTCTCTAAGTGTGTGCGGCGCTGTGACCTTGAAGTGTCAACCGACCGTCGTCCTGCCTACCGTCTTGCTGGCTTCGTCAGTTGCGTGGACCCCACCCCTGCGGCACGACGATGAACGCGGATGGCGAGTCTGGCGCAGCGGGCGTGGACTCGGCGGCTCGCGTGCTGGCTCTCGCACAGAAGTTGCATGATGAGTTTGTGGCCGAGGGCCAGACCACTCGCGAAAAGCTCATCAGCGAGGGGCAGTTACGCCACGACGCGCTTATCGCCGAGGCCCAGCAGAAGAGGGCCGAGGTGCTTCAAGAGCTCGGTAGCGAGCGCAGCCGGCTGCAGAAGGAGATCGAAGAGCTGCAAACCTTCGAGCGTGACCACCGCATGCGTCTGAAGTCCTATCTGGAGGGCCAGCTGATCGAACTGGAGCAGGCCAGCGCTGACCAGACCGGCTGATAGCCAAGGCGACACGCTCATCGCCACCACGCCCCAAGTGCGTTCCTCATTTTTTGCCGTATGAAGGTTTTGCCGTATGAAAGTCCGAGAATTGAGCTCTCGTCAGGCGGGTGCTTCCTGGGTGAGTAGGGCCCCGGAGACGATCTGGGCGGTTGCGCCGAGGTCAGGGACCGGGGGTGATGCCGTCTAGCGGGAGTTTCCCCGCTAGCGGGGTCTTGGCTCGTGTTCGCCTTGTATCGCAAGGGTTTTCGGGTTGGCGCTGTATTACCTAAGGGGTGTTCAGCGGGTGGGTGCGTAGCGGTCGATGTCGAATAGCTTGGCGAGTCGCTTCTGGGTGGGGTCCATGTCGGTGAGCATTCTGCGGGCTCGGGGGCGGCCTTTGCCGCCGTCGTGGTAGAGCAGCACGGTCTCGCCGATGCCGGCCAGGGTGGTCAGTAGTTCGCGCACGGATAGGTCCAGGCCGGCGTCTTTGGCTTGGCGGCGCATCAGGTGGGCGATCGTCAGCGCGAGGACGCAGTAGAAGACGTGGACGCGGATTTTGGAGTCGGTCCAGTGGTGCATCGGGCCGAAGGAGACGACGTGGGGGTCTTTCATCTGCCGGAAACCCGATTCAACCTCCGATTGGGAGCGGTAGGCCGCGACGACATCGGCGATGGGCAAGTGGTCGCGGTTGGTGAACAGGATCCGTTTGCCGAACAGCTTCTGTTCGAGTCGATTGCGGGCACCTGTGTTGGTGCGGAAGGTCAGGCGCAGCTCAGCGGGGGTCTCGCCGGTCAAGGTGGTGGTCAGGACCTGGCTGACCCAGCGGGGCTTACAGATCGCGGCAATCTCGGATTCGACCGCGGCCCGGTCGCGGCGGGTGTGGCCGCGGGCCAGGGTGGCTTGCAGCTCGATGAGTTTCCGGCGGGCTTTGGCCAGGGTCTGGTCGAACCCGCGTGACTGCGCGGCGTGCAGGGTCGGTGAGTGGGTCAGGACCGCGCGGCGGGTCACCCCAAGGGCGGTCGCGGTGGTATCCACACAGGTCAGGCCCGGGTAGCGCTCGTCGTCGACAGGCAGGTAGCCGGACGCGGGAATGGCCAGCAGCGCGGCGTGCTCGGAGGGTGGCAGCGACCCGACGAACCCGATCCCGGCCTCTTCGATCAGGGCGTGGTTGCTGTGCGAGTTCTGCCCGGCGTCATAGACCATGGTCAGCGATTCCACGCTCGCGGCCAGCTCACGAAAGCGCGAGGTCAACTCGGCGATGACCGTGGCGAACTGGGTGACGTCGGGGCGGTCCCCGGCATAGGCGTGGGAGACCAGCGGCACCCCGCCGTCGCGGGTCACCACCAAGGCGAGGCCGACCAGGCGCAGGTCGGTTCGTTTCTGCTTGGCCTTACCCCGCTGCGCGATCGGGGCACGGTCGTTGGTCGAGTCGATGTAGGTCGCGAAGTTGGTCATGTCCAGCACCAACCCGGACAGGTCCAGGCCGAACTCGCTGACCACCCTGCGGCCCAGCTCGGTCTCGATCAAGGCCAGGTCGGACTCATCCAGGCGGTCCATCGCCTTCCAGAACCGGCGGTGATCCAGCGCCCCATCACGCAGCTTGACCCAGCGTGGGCCGGCGGTGGTGGCCCACCAGTCGGCGAACGCCAGCTTCGAGCACGGCGCCACGACCCGGTTCGCGGTCGCCAGCGCGATATAGGTTCCCACCGACGCCGCCGCATCACTGCGACGGCAGACCACCGCATCGATCACCCCGGCCACATCCAGGCGCTCCAGCACCGACCACACCGCTGCCACGTCGCCGAAGCTCTTGTGCTGGGTGCGGACCGGCTCACCCGCCGAGGAACCGGCCAGCTTCGCCATCACCTCGACCGAGCTGCCCAGGTACTGCTGAGACACGATCCGCGGCTTGCCGTCCACCCGAGCCGACTCCACCAGGTAGTAGTACGTCTGGTTGCCCTGCCGTTTCCCGACGATCGAAGCCATAACTAGGTAATACACCATTCAAGGCCAAAACCCCACCAGCAACACGGGAAACACGCTCACCAATCAGATAGCGGGGAAACTCCCGCTAGGCCGAACGGATCATCCGGATCATGTCCAACAGCGAGGACAACGGCCGTCGGCTGTCCGTCTGACCCACTCGTTCCACAACGCCGGCTAAACACAGCAAG
>DASVHT010000125.1:0-11696 GCA_036382455.1 Dermatophilaceae bacterium | reverse complement strand
ACCGGGCCGGCCAGGGACTGCCGCAGCCATGGACAGATGCGGTCACCAATGCTGCGACGCCGCCGGGGGACGACATTGGTGACGCGCTGGACCTGGAGATCGTCAACACGTCCCTTCGCGCAGAGAACCCGTTCTGGTGGGCCATCTTTGGGACCCTGCAGTGGGTCTTTGCCATCGCCGCCATGGCTGGTCTGATCTGGCTCGCCATCCTGGTGGTGCTCGGATGGCTGCAGCTCTCGCCGGGCCAGGCCCCGCGGCTCGGACCATTGCCGTATCCGTTCCTTCTGCTTGCGGCTGGCTTGCTCATCGGCTCCCTTCTCTCGTTGGTGGCGCGCGCCATCGGCCGGATCGGAGCTCAGCGGCGCAAGGTCCTCGTGGAGGCTCGTCTGCGTGACTCCGTGGGCACAGTGGTTCGCGATCGACTCGTCGCGCCGGTTCAGCAGGTTCTTGACCGGCATCGCTCGACTCGTGAGCACCTCGAGGCTGCCCGCAAACCCTGCTGAGCCCGTGCCTGCTGAGGCCGTCACGAAGTCCGCAGACCTGTTGTCCACAACCGGCCAGCCTGTCATCCCATCGTCCACAGGCTCGCCGCCGGCCCTGTTGGCAGCCGGCTGGCATACCCACAGTTGAGGTCTCGCCAGTTGCGGCGAGTCAACGATGAGAGCAATGAGGTGATGACGATGAACGAGACCTACGTGACGGTCAGCGGCAACGTGGTGGGCGACCCGGTCGCAAGACTGACCAAGGCGGATGTCCCCTTCGTGACGTTCCGGGTGGCGTCGAACGTGCGCCGGGTGAACTTCAAGACCGGCGAGTACATCGACGCTGGGACAAACTTCGTGAACGTGACGGCCTTCCGCGCGCTGGGGATCAACCTGGCGAACTCCCTGAAGAAGGGCGAGCCCGTCATCGTCTACGGGCGGATGAGGATCAACCAGTGGGTCAACGGAGAGAAGAGCGGGACCACCGTGGAGATCGACGCCTACAACGTCGGTCACGACCTGACCTGGGGTCAGACGACCTTCACCAAGGTGGTCAAGCCCCAGCTCAACCAGAACGACCGGATGGCCGATGCCGAGGTGCAGGACGCCAACGAGCAGCTGGACCGCGACGCCGCGATGGCCGATGTCGAGTTCCCGGGGCCCAGCGACGAGCCGGCCGCCGAAGGGTTCGCCCACGCAGTCGGTGAGGGAATCGATCTGGCCGCTGCCGACACCGATGTCTACGAGAAGGTGGGCGCGACTGGCTGACAGCGCGCTCAGCGGGTGGGCGTCAGATCGCCGAGAGCTGTTCCCTTTCCCGACCGGTGCGGCGGCAGCGAGTTAGGGTTCGACCGCACCCGGCAGATAGCCTGACGCCCATGGCTGAGTTCATCTACACCATGACCAAAGCGCGCAAGGCTCACGGCGACAAGGTCATCCTCGACGACGTCACGATGTCGTTCTACCCAGGCGCCAAGATCGGCGTGGTCGGCCCCAACGGCGCCGGCAAGTCCACGATCCTGCACATCATGGCCGGGCTGGACCACCCCTCCAACGGTGAGGCCCGGCTCTCACCGGGCTACTCCGTCGGCATCCTCCTGCAGGAGCCGCCCCTGAACGAGAACAAGACCGTTCTCGGCAACGTCGAGGAGGGCCTGGGCCAGATCAAGGCCGACGTCGACCGCTTCAACGCGATCTCGATCGAGATGGCCGCGCCCGATGCCGACTTCGAGACGCTGATGGAGGAGATGGGCCACCTCCAGGAGAAGATCGACGCGGCCGACGCATGGGACCTGGACTCCCAGCTCGACCAGGCGATGGACGCCCTTCGTTGCCCGCCACCGGACGCGGACGTCACGCTGCTTTCGGGTGGTGAGCGTCGTCGCGTGGCGCTGTGCAAGCTGCTGCTGCAAAAGCCCGACCTCCTCCTGCTCGACGAGCCCACCAACCACCTCGACGCGGAGAGCGTGCTCTGGCTCGAGCAGCACCTGGCGTCCTACCACGGTGCTGTCCTGGCCGTGACCCACGACCGGTACTTTCTCGACAACGTGGCCCAGTGGATCGCCGAGGTCGACAGGGGCCGGCTCTACCCCTACGAGGGCAACTACTCGACCTACCTGGAGAAGAAGCGGGAGCGCCTCACCATCCAGGGCAAGAAGGACGTCAAGCTCGCGAAACGCCTTGCCTCCGAGCTTGAGTGGGTCCGCTCCAACGCCAAGGCCCGCCAGGTGAAGTCCAAGGCCCGTCTCTCACGCTACGAGGAGATGGCGGCCGACGCTGATCGCGCCCGCAAGCTCGACTTCGACGAGATCCAGATCCCCATGGGCCCCCGGCTGGGCAGCACGGTGATCGAGGTCAACCACCTCCGCAAGGGCTTCGACGACCGTGTGCTGATCGATGATCTGTCGTTCACGTTGCCGCGCAACGGCATCGTGGGTGTCATCGGCCCCAACGGGGTCGGCAAGACGACGCTCTTCAAGACCATCGTCGGCCTGGAGACGCCGGACGACGGCAACGTCAAGATCGGCGAGACGGTCAAGATCTCCTACGTCGACCAGGGCCGTTCGGGCCTCGACCCGACCAAGAATCTCTGGGAGACGGTGTCTGACGGGCTGGACTACATCAAGGTCGGCCAGGTCGAGATCCCTTCTCGCGCCTACGTGTCGCAGTTCGGTTTCAAGGGAACTGATCAGCAGAAGATGACGGGCGTGCTCTCCGGTGGCGAGCGCAACCGCCTCAACCTGGCGCTGACGCTCAAGCAGGGTGGCAACCTGCTGCTGCTCGACGAGCCCACCAACGACCTGGACGTCGAGACCCTTGGCTCGCTCGAGAACGCGCTTCTGGAGTTCCCCGGTTGCGCCGTCGTGATCAGCCACGATCGCTGGTTCCTGGACCGCGTGGTAACGCACATACTCGCCTACGAGGGCGACGCCGAGAACCCGGCCGCCTGGTACTGGTTCGAGGGCAACTTCCAGGCCTACGAGGCGAACAAGATCGAACGCCTTGGCGCCGACGCTGCCCGTCCGCACCGCGTGACCTACCGCAAGCTGACCCGCGGCTGACGAGGCTGAACGTCGGTCTGCTGCGGCTATCGCCTGGTCAGGCCCGGACGAGCCGAAGAGCCAGATCGCCGTATGCCTCGCCGATGGCTTCGGGGGTGCGCCGGATGCCGGGCTCGTACCACCGCGCGACATCGATGGCGAGCGACTGCAGCGCGAGGGTGGTCACGGCAACGTCAGGCACGTCGAAGTCGCCCCTGGCTACACCAGCCTGCAGGACGCCTCGCACGACGGCGTCGATCTGTTTGCGCAGGTCGAGGATCTCTTCCCGGTGCTCGGGTGTCAGGTGGGGGAACTCGTACTGCACGATCCGTGCTGTGCGGAACTGCTCGGCGTGCCAGCGGGCGAAAGCTGAGACGATCGCCACGAGCTGGGCCGGGGGAGCCTGTGCACCCTGCTTTGCGGTGGCGACGATCTCGAGTGCCAGGACATGTCCGCGGAGGCACAGGTGGAAGAGCAGGTCCTGCTTGCTCGCGAAGTGGACGTAGACGCCGGCTGGGCTCATGTTGGCCCGCGCAGCAATGTCCCGAGTGGTCGTCGCGTGAAAACCATTGTCCGCAAACGCATCTACAGCCGCGTCCATCAGCCGCTGTGCTGAGATCCCGGCCGCGGGACGGCTGGTGGCCGGCGTCGGCGAGGCGGTCATGGTTGACAGCATGCCCCACCTCATCGAAACTAAGCAAGCGCTTAGTAACCTGGAGGATGATGTGCCACGCAACGTGTACGGCCCTGACCACGAGGCGTTTCGCAGGACGGCGCGTGAGTTCGTTGAGCGCAGCCTGAAGCCCCGCGCCGAGAAGTTCATCGAGGCCCGGTCAATCGATCGCGAGGTCTGGATCGAGGCAGGCAAGCAGGGCTTGCTGGGGCTCGAGGTTCCCGAGGCCTTCGGCGGTTCGGAGGCGCGCGACTTCCGGTTCAACGCGGTCCTTTCCGAGGAGCTGTCCAAGTTCAACGCCGCGGCGTCATCCACGTTCGGCATCCACAGCGACTGCGTGGCCCCGTATCTGGTGGACCTGGGCACCGAGGAGCAGAAGGAGCGCTGGCTCCCGGGTTTCTGCACCGGCGAGATCGTCACCGCGATCGCGATGACCGAGCCCAGCGGTGGCTCGGACCTCGCTGCGCTCAAGAGCACGGCTGTTCGTGACGGCGATGACTGGATCCTCAACGGCTCCAAGACCTTCATCACCAACGGTTACCAGGCGGACCTCGTCGTCGTGGCGGCCAGGACCTCGCCGGAGAAGGGAGCCAAGGGCATCACGCTGTTTGGCGTGGAGAACGGGATGCCCGGCTTTGAACGGGGCCGCAAGCTCGACAAGGTGGGGCAGGTGGAGTCCGATACAGCCGAGCTGTTCTTCATCGACGTATACGTCCCCGGCGCGAATGTCATCGGTGAGGTCGACCGAGGGTTCATGGCCATGATGGAGCGGCTCCCCCAGGAGCGCGTTGGCGCGGCCGTGTCCAACACCGCTCACGCGCAGCAGATCCTGGTGGAGACGATCGCCTATGCCAAGGAACGCAAGGCCTTTGGCCAGCCGATCGGCTCCTTCCAGCACAACAAGTTCCTGATTGCCGAGCTGCAGACCAAGATCGAGGTCACCCAGGCGTATGTCGACGACTGCATCGAGGCCCACGCCGAGCACAGGCTTACGGCGGTCGACGCGGCCAAGGCCAAGTGGTGGTCGGCCGAGGTGCAGAACGACGTGCTTGATGCCTGCGTGCAGCTCTACGGCGGCTATGGATTCATGAACGAGTACCGCGTCGGGCGGGCGTGGCGTGACGCCCGTGTCACCAAGATCTGGGCCGGGTCGAACGAGATCATGAAGGAGCTCATCGGCCGCGACCTCGGCCTCTGATCAGCATCCGGGCAACCAGGGAGCAGGAGCCACGTGAGCATCACGCATGAGAACCGGGTCGCGATCGTCACCGGTGCCAGCCGGGGTATCGGTCTGGCTATCGCCAGACGCCTCGTTGACGATGGCGCTCGCGTCGTCATCACGGCACGCAAGCCCGAGGCGCTCGCGGAGGCTGTCGAGACGCTCGGCGGCCCCGCTCATGCTCTGGCCATGGTGGGTCACGCGGATGCGTCGGCCCACCAGGACGACGTGATCGCCGCCGCCCGGTCGACCTTTGGGCGCCTCGACTACCTGGTCAACAACGCCGGCATCAACCCGTCATACGGACCCATGCTGGACACGGACATCGACGCGGCGCGCAAGGTTCTGGAAGTCAACGTTCTCAGCGCTTTCAGCTGGATACAGAAGGCGGTTCGCGCCGGTCTGGGTAGTCTGGAGTCCCCGGGCGGGGCGATCGTCAACGTCGCCTCGATCGCCGGGCTGCGCGCCACGGGAGTCCTGGGCTGGTACGGCGTGAGCAAGGCTGCGCTCATCCACCTCACCACGGAGCTGGGGTCCCAGCTCGGCCCGGACGTGCGGGTCAACGCGGTGGCTCCGGCCGTCGTCAAGACGGCATTCGCGCAAGCTCTGTACGAGGGGCGCGAGGAGAAGGTCGCCGCGCACTACCCTCTCAAGCGCCTGGGCATCCCCGAGGACATCGCCGGCGCTGTCTCGTTCCTGCTGTCCGGCGACTCGGCCTGGATGACGGGACAGACCCTCGTCCTGGATGGGGGTTTAACGCTCGGCGGTGGCATCTGAACATCGCTGCTCCACGGTTTCGGGGCCCACCATCGTCTTGGCACCACCGCCCGTCTTGTTGCGCCGAAACCACCGCTTACGTCCGGTTCGGACCCAAGGATGGTGGTTCAGGCGCAACAAGGTGAGATCGTGGGTCAGTCCTGGGGACCGCCTGCCACGTAGATGACCTGACCAGAGACATACCCCGCATCCTCGCTGGTCAGGAACGAGATCGTGTTCGCAATGTCCTGCGGTTGGCCGACGCGACGGACCGGGATCTGTTTCGCCGCGTCGGCCAGGAAGTCCTCGAAGGGGATGTTCATCCGTTCCGCGGTCTGCCGGGTCATGTCGGTGGCGATGAACCCGGGAGCCACGGCGTTGGCGGTCACCCCGAAGCGGCCGAGCTCGATCGCCAGGGTCTTGGTGAAGCCCTGCATGCCGGCCTTGGCGGCAGAGTAGTTGACCTGGCCACGGTTGCCCAGCGCGGACGTTGACGACAGGTTGACGATCCGGCCGTACTTCTCGGCCGTCATGTGCGCCTGGACTGCCTTGGTCATGAGGAACGCGCCACGAAGGTGGACGTTCATGACGGCGTCCCAGTCCTCGACCGGCATCTTGAAGATGAGGTTGTCGCGGATGATGCCGGCGTTGTTGACCAGGATGGTCGGGGCACCGAGCTCGGTGGCGACCCGCTCGACGGCGGCTTCGACCTGCTCGGGAACGCTCACGTCGACTCCCACCGCGATGGAACGGCCACCGGCCGACGTGATGGCCGAGACCGTTCCGGCACACCAGGCCTCGTCGAGGTCGAGGACGGCGACGGCATGCCCGTCCTTGGCCAACCGGATGGCAGTTGCGGCTCCGATGCCGCGGGCCGCGCCGGTCACGATCGCGGTGCGTTGGGTGGTGGTGCTGCTGGTCACGGGTGCCTCCAAGGCGTAATGAATTGCATTGACAACTAGAGAGATCCGGCTAACCAGTCAGGGCCTCTCGGCCGGCGGAGATCAGCGGCTCGACGATGTCGCCGATCTGGTCGAAGCCCGGGCCGACCGTCTGGCCGGCTGAGTAGCGATAGTGGATGCCCTCGCAGATGACTGCGAGCTTGTAGTAGCCGAGCGCGGTGTACCAGGACAGCTGGCTGACATCCAGCCCGCAACGAGCGGAATACCGCTGGATGAGGGAGTCGATCGGGGGAAATCCGTTGTGCGGGCCCATGCCGTCCGAGATGACGCCTGCGACTCCGGGCACGGGAACCGCATAGACGGCCAGCAGGCCAAGGTCGCACAGGGGGTCACCGAGCGTGGCCATCTCCCAGTCCAGCACCGCACGAATCTGCTGGTCGGGCCCCACGAGGACGTTGTCAAGACGGTAGTCACCGTGCACCACGCCGGCTCGCTGGCTGGCGGGGACACGCGCAGTCAGCGCATCGGCCAGGTCGTCAGCGCCTGGTAAGTCGCGGGACCGGGACTTCTCCAGCTGCTGGGCCCAGCGACGGACCTGCCGCTCGAGGAAACCGTCGGGGTGGCCGAAGTCTGCCAGTCCGACCTCAGCTGGGTCGATGTCGTGAAGGTTCGCGAGGGTGTCAATCAGTTGACCTGCCAATGCCGTTCGCTGAGCGTCGGTCAGTTTGGCGACGTCCTTGGTGCGTTGCAGGATCGAGCCCTCGACGTACTCCATGACATAGAACGGCGCCCCGATGACGCTGCTGTCCTCGCAAAGGGTCACCATTGCCGGAACGGGAACGGGGGTCGTCGCCAGGGCGGACATCACGCGATACTCGCGGGCCATGTCGTGAGCGGTCGCCAGGACGTGTCCCAGTGGCGGCCGGCGCAGGACCCAGTCGTGTGACCCGTCGGTGAGTCGATAGGTCAGGTTGGACTTGCCGCCCTTGATGAGCTCGGCACGCCACCCTGCGGGAGATCCTGGCCCGGTGTTGTGCGGGGCGCCGTGCTGGACGCTGTCGAGGGCGGCGCAGATCGGCGCGAGATAGCCCGACAGCGCGTCGAGGTCGAGTCCGTCCACCATGCCGAGAGCCTACTAAGCGAACGCTTAGTAGCAAAGTCCGCCGCGCTGACAACCGTTTCGGCTACTTGAGGCGGATCATGCCTTCCTGGGCGACCGACACGACCAGCTGGCCATCGGCGTTGAACATCCGACCCGTCGCGAGCCCTCGTCCGCCAGATGCCGACGGAGAGGACTGGGTGAACAGGGTCCAGTCGTCCGCGCGTGCGGGTCGGTGGAACCACATCGCGTGGTCGAGACTGGCAGCGCGCAGACGTCGGTCGGACCAGGCGAGGCCGTGGCGGCGAAGCACCGGCTCGAGCAGCGAGTAGTCCGAGCAGTAGGCCAGCACGGCGGCGTGGACCAAGGGGTCGTCCGGCATCGGCCCGATGGCCTTGAGCCACACGCTCTGCTGGGCGGCGGGCTTTCCCCACGGGTGGATGTAGATCGCACCCTCGACGTGACGCAGGTCGATGGCCTTGGCCTGCGACCAGAAGTTGGCGGCGGGGTGCTCGACCCCGGCGAACTCCTCGGCCACGGTCTGCAGGCTCTCGGGGTCGGGCGCTGAGGGCATGGGGTCCTGGTGGTCCAGCCCCCCGGCTTCGGTCTGGAAGGAGGTGATCATCGACAGGATGGGCTTGCCGAACTGAATCGCGTGGACCCGCCGGGCAGAGAACGAGTGGCCGTCGCGCAGCCGCTCCACGGCAAAACGGATCCGGTGGTTCGAGTCGCCGGCGCGCAAGAAGTACCCGTGCAGCGAGTGGATCCGGCGTGGGTGCTCCGCAGCGTCGGCGAGGTCCTCGACGGTCCGGCCGGCGGCGATCACGGACTGCGCAAGGACCTGCCCCCCGAACACTCTCCCGTGTGGCATCGGCTGACTACGTCCGATGAAGACGTCCGCGTCGGACCCGCCAAGGTCGGACCCCTTGTCCGCAACCGGTCCGTCGACGGTGATGTGGGCTGAGCCGACGGGCATCAGGTCGAGGACATCGAGAAGGTCCTCCAGGGGGTTGAGGATGAGGCCGTGTTCAGGGGTGGTCACGAAGGAGACGATATAGGGCAGGCTGCGAGGATGGCGCCATGAGCCAGCGCCCCTACCGTGTCGATGTCCCGCTTCGATGGTCCGACATGGATGCCTACGGGCACGTCAACAACGTCCAGTTCCTGCGCCTGCTTGAAGATGCCCGCGTGATCGCGTTCGAGGAGTGGTTCGGCCAGGATCGGAGCCTGCTCAAGGAGGGGGTGGTTGTGGCTCGTCACGAGATCGAGTACCTGGCCCCCCTGGACTTCAGGCATGCACCGATCACCGTGGACATGTGGGCGACCAAGATCGGCGGCGCCAGCTTCGACCTCGCCTACGAGGTGCGCGATCCTGAGGCAGTGGGCACGACCTTGTATGCGCGGGCAGAGACGACGCTGGTCGCCTACGACTTCGGGGCGGCGGACCCCCGCCGACTGCGCCAGGACGAACGGGCGGTGCTCAAGGGAGTGGCCGGCGATCCGGTGCCGTTTCGCTGGCGCACCCGGGTCACATGATGGGCGAGCTCCGCTTCGCCGACAGCCACGACATCGAGGACCTGTGGACCTATGTCACCCGCGCCCGATCCCTGGACGCCGATGGTGCCATCCGACTGCGGTCGCACGGCATGACTCTCGCGGCCTATGTCGGCGTCCTGCCAGGGCGGGGGCTCATGACGATGGGCGCGATCATCGGGCTCAGGGTCATGGCTCTCGCCGAGCCGGCTGACGTGGACGTCACCGTGTCGTTGGCCAGCGCCTCCGAGCGCCTCGCCCGTGGTGGGACGTCGACGTTCTCGATCCCGCCGACCACGGTCCAGGTCGGTTGGGCGGCCATGGCACCTCCGCGCAGCGGGTGGGAACCCGTGGGGGAGCTGAGCGTCGCCGATCTGAGAACCGCTGCCATACACGGTATTGCCGAGATCGCTCACGGCGTCCCGGAGGGTTCCGGGGCGGCGGTGGTTGCGGACCTGCGGCATCGTGTGTGGGCTCGTGACTCGCCCACGACTCCGCCGATACCGTCTGGTGCTGCCTTCGCGGCATACGCGTTGGGCTTCCTGACAGAGGAGAGCGCCCGGGTGTTCGCGCATGGTCGCTGGACCCGGCTGTCCACCGCGACGGGTCACGTCCTGGTCTGCTGACCTCCGACCATCACGAGGGCGGCGACGGCGGCCAGGGAGACCCAGATGAGCTCGAACACCGCGATGTCGGAGCCGCCGGGGCTATGCAGCGCGGCGAATACCGCGCCGGCAGCGGAGATGCCCATGACGCTGCCGAGCACGTCGGACAACTGCAGCGACGACGATGTGCGACCGTGGTCACTGATGGGCGAGAGGTCCAACGAGAGCACCGACGTTGACGACATCGCCAGCCCCATGCCCAGTCCTGACACGAAGGTGGCAAGCCCCACCACGTAGTAGTGCCAGCCAAACCCGGCGATCGCGGCGAGCAGGAGGATGCCGACGGTCAGCGACGCACCACCGGCGATCACGAGCTCGGACCGGCGGTTGAGCATGAAGCGGTGGCCTTGGACGAACGAGCCGAGGGACCAACCGAGCGCCCCCACCGTGAGCGTGATGCCAGCCGTCGTAAGGCTGAGGTGACGTTCGTTGACGAGCATGAGAGGGATGAACGTCAGGGCGCCGTTGAAGGCGGCCGTCAGCAGGAACCGGCTCATCATCACGGCAGGCAGTCCACGGGCCATGCGCAGCGTGCCCGGCGGGACGAGCCGCGGGGCGGTCATCGCGACGCCGATGAGGCCCGATACCGCAAGGGTCACCGCGACCACGTGCACCGGCACGAGCTGGTCGGAGCCCCACTGCATCGCGCCGGCAGAGACCGCGACGCCGAGACCGAGCAGCGCCAGCCGGAGGTGCCCGGACCGGTCGGAAGGCTCCGTCTGCTCGGTTGCCCCGCCCCGGTTGATGTGGTCGCGCTGCGTCATGACCACGGCGAACGTCACGGCGATGGGGGCGAGCACGATGAGAAAGACCCACCGCCAGGACCACGTCGAGGCCAGCCAACCGGCGATCGGTGGGCCGATCAGTGAGGGGAGCACCCATGCGGCGGAGATCCAGCTGAAGACCTTGGGACGCAAGCTTTCTGGGTAGGCGCGGCCGATCACGACGTAGAGGGCGACCACGATGAGTCCGGCACCCAGACCGGCGATCAGTCGTCCAGCCAGCAGCACCGTGAACGTGGGGGCCAGCCCTGCCAGCGCCGAACCGGCAGCCATCAGCGCCTGGCCTGCAAAGAGTGAGGGGAGTGGACCACGACGGTCGGACCACACGCCGGCCAGGACGATACCCAGCATCTCAGCTGTGAGCATGACCGAGAACGCGAGCCCGTATGACCGGACGGCGTCCAGCTCCTGGGCCACACGGGGCATCGCGGTCGAGATCGCCATCGCCTCGAAAGCGATGATGGTGACGAGGGCCAGCAGAGCGACCGTCAGCAGCCGATATGGCCGATTCATCGGGCCCCGAGGTCGCTCACGAAGTCGGTGAGGGCGGATGGCGGTGGTCACTGGGTCAAGGGTAGTCACGGAGCCGTGAGAACACCTCACGCGCAGGTGAGGTCAGCGACTGACACGGGAGGGATGGGGACCGCTGGCCCTGCTCGCGGGCTCCCCTTTGACGCGGAAGGGACGCGGACCGCTGGCCCTGCTCGCAGGCTCCCTTGACGGGCCGCGCGGCCCCCATCCCAGCCGCTGGACTCGGCCATCACCGCGTGCTCGACGACATCAGCGGCAGCCCCGAACGGCATCACGAACCCGTAGCGCATCCTCCCGACGCTAGCCTCGATCTCTGACATGTGTCCGGCCCCTGCCGTGTTGCCTCGGCGACAGCTACCAGGTCAGCCAGACCGTGGTGTCCGTCGGGACCGCACCGCCGTCGCCGAGGGGGCCGCTGGACAACAGCATCCGCGAGCCTTCGGGGATGGTCACCGGGTCGACGCCGAAGTTGGTGATGACCAGGACGCGTTCGCCAGAGTCCGAGGCGTTGACG
>DASVHT010000124.1:0-2102 GCA_036382455.1 Dermatophilaceae bacterium | reverse complement strand
GACAGCTCATGATCGACACAAACCGCCCGACCTTGATCATTAAGTGCCAAGAGTGTGCCGGGCGAAACTGTCGCCGTGGCCCGATAACTTCCCCTCGTCAGTCTCGTTTGAAGACGCCGACGAACCCGACGAACCCGGCGTTGAGCGGCGACATCGCTGGGCGCCGTAGCGAGGGCCGTCCTCGGTATTCCAGTATCGGAATATTGCGCCCGGTACCTCGGTACCGGGCGCGCCTGCTGGCGCCAGTGGGTGCACGGTCGCAAGATCAATATCGGTCATACTGTCGACCATGTCCAAGATCGTCACAGTCGCCGCCTACAAAGGCGGCGTCGGCAAGACCACGCTTGCCCTGGAGCTGGCCTACCTGCTCGATGCACCGCTTGTTGATCTCGACTGGGACAAGGGCGGAGCCACCAAGCGATGGGGTTACCAGCCCACCGAGACCTCGCCGCTGCTCAGCGCCTTGGAGCGGGGGAGCGTGCCCAGACCACGCAGGGGTCGAAGCAAAGCCGACCTTGTGCCCGGAGACCGTGACTTCGAGGCCAACCAGCCCGAGGCCGACGTGGTCGCCGAAGTGCTTGAGAAGTGGGCAGCCGAGTGGGCTCGACCCTTCGTCGTGGTCGACACTCACCCGGGCGGGAGCCCAGCAACCCTCGGGGCCATGAACGCTGCCTCGGTGGTAGTCACCCCCACAGTGCTCGCCACCGGCGAACTCGACGGGCTCGAAGGGCTGATCGAAGAGACGGCTGACTACCCGCTGCTCATCGTCCCCAACAAGGTCCCTCGGATACCTGATCGCCGGTTGACCGGCCGGCTCAAGGATCTCGTCACCCGCTATGAGTTGCCAGTCGCTCCGGTCGTCTCCGAACACCGCCGGCTTCCCAAGCGCAGCGCCCGCATGGCCGTTAGTGCTTTCGCCCCCACGCCCAAGACTTGGGAGCGTTACGCCACCGAACTGCGGGACGTAGCCGAGGCGGTAAGGACCTACGGGCATGAGTGATCTCACCGGACTTGACCAGCTCGAACAGCGCCAGCAAGTGGCGTCGAGCCGAGCCAAGCGCCATGTTCCGCCCGCCAAGCATCCGAAGGCTCCGATCAAGCGCAGCCCGGAGGGTGCTGGCACCCAAGAAGAATCTTCACCTACTCGCCCCGAGCGGCGAGAACCGTCCGTGGCACCGACCGGTGCAGAAGCACAGAGTCCGCCAGTGCTACGTCGGCGATCCCGGGTGCGACCGACTCAGGTTCACCTCGATGAGACCGCCGAAGACCACCTCAGCGCCCTGAAGAAGCGGGCGGTCAACGCCGATGTGGCCCTAACCAGCAGCGCCGTGCTTCGCATGGCTCTTGCCGAGCTGGTTGAGCGCTACGGCTATGACCGCATCGTCGAGATGTTCGCCGAGGACGCTTCCCAGCCCCGGCCCGGACGCCCAATCGGCGAAGAGTCCGCACGATCTTGAAAACCATTGCGTACCTCGCACAGCGATACCCACCATTTCCGCAGGTCAAGCGGCATCGCTATGCCCTTCTTGCAGGTCGTGAACCCCGGCAACAAACTCCTAATCCGCGGGTTCCAGGTTCGATCCTGGAGGGCGCTCTCGTGAAACCAGCAGGTCAGTGGCCTGCGAGTGATCGGCCGGGATCGGGGCGCATTAGCCGATGACACCCAAGGCGTCGGCTGCCTCTTGACTTGCGATCTTGCGCCCGAGGTACACGTCTGTTGTAACGCTCGGTTTGGCATGGCCGAGCTGATCGGCGATCGCCCGGCCCGATAGGCCCGCCGCGTCAAGCAGGGTGGCTGTCGTCTTTCTCAACCCGTGGGAAGTGAGCCACCCAAAGCCTGTGGACCTGAATGCCCCTCGTAGCGACCGCTGTGTGTTGCTGGGGTCACGCAGGCCCCCGAGGGGAGCAGGGAACACCGTGCCCGAAGCCGGACGGCGGCGCAGCATCTCCACGCACCACAGCGGGAGCGCGAGGGTTCGTACCCCGGCGTCGCTCTTGGGTTTCTGCACCACTAGCCCCCGGCCCTTGAGCCGCACGACCGTCCCCCGTACCTCCACGGTCCCGGCGTCGAGGTCGATTGCATCCCACGTCACCGCCGCCGC